>NZ_BAAJAO010000001.1:0-295978 GCF_057554405.1 Rosettibacter sp. KY25
GACCTACATAATATCGATTTGTCTTTAAGGAATGTAATATGTATGTATAATATTTATCCCCCATTTGTGGAGCTGAGGGGATTCGAACCCCTGACCTCTTGAATGCCATTCAAGCGCTCTCCCAACTGAGCTACAGCCCCGTAAAATTCATTGCAAATATAGATAAACTTACATTCGTGTGTCAAATAACATTAGAATTAAGAATAATGTATTTTGATAGAAAAAATTTTTTCATCATGAATAAATCAATCACTTATTACTTCTTTCAAAATAAATTCATTGAATTACATTTGAAGTAAGAATATCTTTGTATGAAAAATTTGTGAAGTTATGAACTATAGAAAATTTATTAACATCATTTTCATAATTACATTTGTGCTATTAATTTCATATTCATGTGATGATACTATCACACAACAAGATTTGGACAATAGACAAATTCCTGCTTCAAATGTAAGTTATTCACAACACATTCAACCTGTGTTTGATGCAAAATGCAATTATGCAGGATGTCATAATGATAGAGATTTAGCTGGTGGATTGAGTTTAACAAATTATTTTAACACAACTGCAGACTATTTAATTGTTGCCCCTGGTCTACCTGAAAACAGCAAACTTGTCTGGGCAATAGAAGGACGTGGCACAAATCCAATGCCTCCAGTAGGAAGATGGCCTCTCACTAAAAATCAAATAGATGGCATAAAAACCTGGATTAAAGAAGGTGCAAAGAATAATTAAATAAATCTCATTAGCAATTTTATTTACAACCATTTCATTTCTCTGTACCATGAAATTGTTCTTTTCATTCCTTCATCTAATGAAATCACTTGTTTATAACCTAATTCATTTTTTGCTTTTGAAACATCGCAGGTCCATTCTTTTTGAACAAAATCTTTTGCTTTCTCCAAATTAAAAGTTGCTGCTTTTGAACTGAACATTGCAAAAAATTGTGCTATTGCTGCTACTGCATAAACAAGAAAATGAGGAATTCTAACTTTAATCGCTCCTCTTCCAAATGCTTTTTTGATAGATTGACTAATCTGTTCCCATGTGTAAATTTCTTCTGAAGCAATAAAATAGAGTTGACCTTTAGATTTTTCAGATGTTGCTGCAAGGTAAATTCCATTTACTACATCATAAACATGACTTAAATTCAATTTCTTTTCATTGAATCCAACAAGTGTCATTAATCCCATTTTATAGGTTTTAAAAACCTGATAAATTTCTGTATCTCTTTCACCATAAACTGCAGGCAGTCTAACAATTGTTATGGGCAATCTATCCATATAATTTTTTGCAAGCTGCTCTTCGGCAAGTTTGCTTCTACCATAAGTTGTAATTGGATGTTCAGGAGTTTCTTCGTTACATGGTTTTCCATTCAATGAAGGTCCGCATGCAGTTTGACTGCTTACAACAACAATTCTTTTAATTTTTGAATCAAGTTCACATAATGCATCAAGAAGATTTCTTGTTGTTTCAACATTGCCTTTGAAATATCCTTCTTCTGTTTTTGATTTTACAACTCCAGCGATATGAAATAAATAATCAGCATCTTTAAGAACTTCTTTTAATTTTTCTTTATCAAATAATCCAGAATAAAAAATTTCTACTGATTTACCTTCAAGCCATTTTGTTGAACTTGTTTTTCTCAAAATACATTTTACATGATGACCTTTTTCAAGAAGATAATCGACCATATGGCTTCCTACAAATCCAGAAGCTCCCGTTACAACAGAAATAATTTTAGATTCCATAGTATTAAATAATTGTTAATTTTATTTATATTGTTTTTGTTGTTTAAGAATTTTATTCAAATAATATAACTAAAATATAAAAATCAAAATTTGTAAAACAATCTGGAGGTATTTTTGGGAGATTTATTCACAAAATGTTTTGAATTTACCCGCGCAGATGATATCAAAGCGCTGGGTTATTATCCATATTTCAGACCCATCGAAGAAAATGAGGGACCTGTAGTTCAAATTGAAGGAAGAAAAATTGTAATGGCAGGTTCCAATAATTACTTAGGTTTAACAGCACATCCCAAAGTCAAAGAAGCTGCTATAAAAGCAGTTGAAAAGTATGGTACCGGATGCTCAGGCTCAAGATACTTAACAGGCACACTTGACCTTCACATTGAATTAGAAAACAGATTAGCAAAGTTTTTTGGTGCAGAAGCTGTTCTTCTTTACAGTACAGGTTACCAAACTGCTCAAGGAATTATAACTGCATTAGTTCAAAAAGGAGAATATGTTGTTTCAGACAGAGATAATCATGCTTGTATTGTTGCAGGACAAATTATGGCACGCGGTGCTACTGCAGAACTTGTAAGATATAAACACAATGATATGAATGACCTTGAAAGAGTTCTTCAAAAAATTCCTATTGAAGCTGGTAAGTTAATTGTAAGCGATGGTGTTTTCAGCACAGGTGGAGAAATTGTAGATTTGCCAACACTTGTCGGTCTTGCTAAAAAATACAATGCACGCGTATTAATTGATGATGCACATGCTGTTGGAGTAATCGGAAAAGGCGGAAGAGGAACAGCAAGCGAATTCAATCTTGAAAAAGAAGTTGATTTAACAATGGGCACTTTCAGCAAAACATTCGCCTCTTTAGGTGGATTTGTTGCTGGTCCAGAAAGAGTAATTAATTATTTGAAACATCATTCATCAGCATTGATATTCAGTGCATCTCCAACCCCCGCAGCTGTTGCAGCCGCACTTGCAGCTCTCGATATTCTTGAACAGGAACCATGGCGCGTTCAAAAATTAATTAATAATGCCAATAAAGTTCGTCAAGGATTGAAAGAAGCTGGATTTAATATTGTTGACGGAAGAACAGCTATTGTTCCTGTAATTGTTGGTGATGACGAATTAGCATTTAAAATGTGGAGAAAACTTTTCGATGCAGGGGTTTTTGTTAATGTATTTATTTCACCGGGTGTTCCTCCAGGAAGACAAATGATGAGAACAAGCTACATGTCAACTCATGAAGATGAACATTTAGAATTTATTGTTGATACATTCAAAAAAGTTGGAAAAGAATTAGGATTAATTTAATAGTAATTCTTTAATCCATAAATGAGCCTGTCAAATTTATTTGATAAGGCTCTTTTTTAATTTTGGAGGTCTTATGTCAGAAATAAAAATAAAAAAAGTAGAATCAAAAAAAGATTTAATGACATTCATAAAATTCCCATGGAAAATTTATAAGAACGACCCCTACTGGGTACCACCTTTAATTTATGATAAGAAAAAAATTCTGGATAAGAAAAAAAATCCATTCTTTGAACATGCCGATATGGAATTATTTCTTGCAGAAAAAAATGGTGAACTTGTCGGTAGAATTGCAGCAATCAAAAACGACCTCCACAATCAATATCACAACGACAAAGTTGGTTTCTTCGGATTTTTTGAATGTATCAACGATCAGGAAGTTGCAAATAAACTTTTTGATGCAGCCAAAGAATGGCTGAAGTCAAAAGGCTTAAATGCAATGCGTGGTCCAGCTAATCCATCTTCAAATGATGAATATGGAATGTTGCTTGAAGGTTTTGATGATGAACCAAGAATTTTGATGCCTTATAATCCAAAATATTATTTAGACCTTTGTGAAAATTATGGTTTTAAAAAAGCTAAAGACCTTTACGCTTACAAAATCGAATATAATAAAATCATTACATCAGATAAGATTAAAAGAGTAGCACAAATTGCTCAAGAAAGATATAAACTAAAAATCACACAATTAGATATGAAGAACTTTAAGCGTGAATTAGAAAAAGTGAAATATGTTTACAACAAAGCTTGGGCTCCGAATTGGGGTTTTGTTCCAATGACAGAAAAAGAAATTGATGCGATGGCAAAAGACTTAAAACCACTAGTTGAACCATCACTTGTTCTTTTTGGAGAAATTGACAATCAGCTTGTTGGATTTTCTCTGGTTATGCTTGATTATAATCAATTATTCAAAACTATGAACGGAAGACTTTTTCCGTTTAACTTTATCAAACTTTTTACACAAAGAAAAAAAATTACATGGGCAAGAATTCTTACATTGGGTATAATCCCAGAATATCAAAAGCGAGGACTTGATGCAGTTTTCTATTGGGAAATTGTAAACCGAGCAGCTAAACTCGGAATTTATTTGGGTGAAGCAAGCTGGATTTTGGAAGATAACGACATGATGAACCGCGCAGCCGAGGTTATGAATAGTGAACTCTACAAAAAATACAGGATTTACGAAATACCTATTTAATCATTGCATTGAATAAACTGCTTATCCTATAAATAATCTAAAAGTTTATTTTAATGCCTCTTCATATTTTGCAATATGAGGAGCATCAATTTTTTTGAGTGTCTCAAAAATTGATTTGTCAGGATAGTTTTTCAATACCTCTACTATTTCACCAGCTTTAGCATCAAAAAATACTTTTAGCAGAACACTGCGTGTATCTATCTGGTCTCTTACTTTTTCAAGATTCTTTATAAGTTTTACAATATTTTTTATTCCAGTTTTTGGGTCACTTTCTAAAAGGTCTAAACCATTGTAATGATAATCAAAATAATCCATTCTAAATTGTTGATACTTTGCATTGACAAGATTTTCAGCAAGCCCTCGCCTGTTATACAAAGTTCCTTTTGCCTGCCAGCCTTCTGCAAATTGACTATTTGCCCCTTTTATAGTTATTTCTAATGCTTTTGAAAAATATTCTGAGCCGCCTAATTTGTAATACGAATCCATATCGAATCCAATAATTATATAAGCATAATAATCAAGAAGACTTACAAGAGGGTCGAAATCTGTTTGATTAAAATACATCGCTTGATTTTTTTCATATTTAAAATTCCATGCATTATCAAGAATGTTTAGCATTAGCGAATTTCTTTCTGTGCCTTCAATTGGTCGTTGACTTGTAACAACTAACTGAGCCATATAAGTTGTTTCATCACTTGAACTAATGAAGAAAATATTAAAACTACATTTTATTCTATCACCTTCCCAATTTCCTTTAGTAAATTTTGTGTTATTCAAATAACTTTGAATTTGATTCTGAAAATTTTCCAATCTCTCTTTAGCTGCAACTGGCAGCTGTTCATAATTAACACTAACAGTTGCGTCGAGTTCCTGAGCTTTAATAGTTGATGCAATAATCAATACAATCAATATTAGCTTTTTCATAACTAACTCTAATTTCTTTTTGTTCAAAATATGGAATTGAAAATAATTTTACAATCTATTAACTTGAATCCCAGTATGAAGAGGGTTTTGAAAATCTTTTTTCTTCTTTTGATTTCATTTGAATTATGTGTTGCACAGATTAAACCAGGTGCACGCCAAGCTGCTTTGTCGTTTTCGGATTTATCATCGTCAGATGTTTTTTCTTTGTTTTATAATCCTTCAACTTTAAGCAGTATTTCAAACAGCACAATTGGAATTTCATATTCACCTTCGCCGTTTGGTCTTAAAGAATTATTAACTGCTTACTTATCATACATTCAACCTGCAGAATTTGGGGTAATATCTGCCGGCTTTATGATTTATGGTTTTGAACTCTACAAAGAAACTCAATTTGCAATTGGCTTAAGCAAATCACTTTCAAATAATTTTTCGTTTGGAGTTACATCAATATTAAAAAATATCTCAATAAAAAATTATGGGAGCAGAGCTTTTCTTTTATTCAATCTTGGATGCAAAGCTGAATTAACAAAAAATCTAAATCTTGGTTTTGTATTCGAAAACTTAACAAGAACAACAATAAATAATGAGGAGAATCAATTCCCAGTAACATTAAATCTTGGAGTCAATTATTCACCCATTGACGATATAAATTTCTTTACAGCATTAGTTAAGGAACTCAACTATAATATTTCATTAAAATTGGGAGCTGAGTACAAGATTCTTGATTATTTGTCACTTAGAGTTGGAACTACAAATCAGCCAGAAGAATTTTCAGGTGGTTTTGGATTTTCTTATGACTTTATTTCAATTGAGTATGGAGTAATCTCGCATCAAGATTTGGGTTTAACACATCAATTTGGTTTAATTATTCAATTAAAATGAAAATTAAATCAGCATTTCTTTCATTGTTATTTTCATCATTAATTTTTGCACAGGTTGATTCAACAGAAATTAATGATGATTTTCAGATTTTGCTCGAAGATGCTTCGACAAATAAAGAAGATTTTCAGATTTATGATTTGATTGAAGAGCTTGTCAATCATCCAATTGATATCAATTCAGCTACATCTGAACAATTACTTCATATTCCATTTCTAAATTTATTAACAGCAAATGCTATCGTAAGATACCGAGATTTACATGGCAGCTTCAACTCACTTAATGAATTAAAAAATATTAATGAGCTTAATGATGAATTAATTGACCGAATAAAGCCTTTCATTCAAATCAAAAAAACTGATAACGAAATTCTATCATATAAAAATCTTTTACAAAGAATAAAAATTTCTAATCGATTAAGAACCATTCAGGATATTCAAACCAGAAAAGATTTTGCGGAAAACAAATTTGCAGGATCGAGGCAAAAAATTTATAACCGTTTTCTCATTAACTCACAAAATTATTTTCGAGCTGGATTTACAATGGAAAAAGATGCAGGTGAAAGTTCTTTATCAGATTTTTTCTCTTATCACTTTCAAATTAATAATTATTCAATTTTTTCGAATATCACTTTCGGTGACTACATAATTGAATTTGGTCAGGGACTTGCATTATGGGGACCATATTCATTTTCCAAAGGGATTGATGCTGTAAATTTTGTAAGTAGAAATGGAAGAACAATTATACCTTACACAAGCACAGACGAAAATAAATTTTTTCATGGCTTCGCAATGAATGTAAATGCCGGCAAATTAATTTTATCCCCATTTATTTCATATAATAAAATTGATGCATCAATAGATAGTATTTCAAACAACATAACTTCATTTGATTATGATGGTTATCATAGAACTAATACAGAAATTAATAAAAAAGATAGAGTTCGTGAAAATATTATTGGAACAGCAGTTAATTTATCTTTGTCTGCAAATAACAAAATTGGCTTGCTTTACTATCATTCAAAATTGAGCAATGAATTAAAATTAAATTCTGATAAGACTAACAGCTCGTTCGATTATTATTCAATAAGTTATTCAACATTAATAAAAAAAATAAATTTAATCGGCGAGATGGCTTATCACCAAAATTCTATTGCGGCTATCAATACAGCAATACTTGAAGCAGATAAAAATTTATCAGTTCTTTTTTCATACAGATATTATCCTAACAATTTTATAAGTCTGCATGGAAATTCATTTGGAGAAAATTCTTCGGTTCAAAATGAAATTGGATTTTATACAGGGATTTTATTGAAAACTAAATTTGGCAATTTCAATTTTTATTATGACCAATTTCAAAATCCAAAAACTGATAATACTTTATTATTATCTTCAAACGGCAAAGAATTTTTAATTTACTACTATAATAAAATTTTTCCACGGACTGAATTGAGAGTAAAATACAAGCATCAAAACAAAGAGATTACAAATAACTCGAATGAAGTAAAATCATTCATTAACAGAATCACAAACAATATTCGAATAGAAATTTTATTTAATTCATCATCAAAACTAAAATTAAAAACCAGATTAGAATTAATTTCTCTTTCTCAATTACAAAAAGAAAATGGATATTTAATTTCTGAAGATATCAACTATTTACCGAATAAGAATTTGCAATTTTATGGCAGAGTAATTTTCTTCAGAACAGATTCATACAACTCAAGACTTTATGAATATGAAAATGATTTGCCGGGAATCATGACAATTCCTGCTTTATATGGTGAAGGAATTAGATGGTATTTAATGATAAAATATAACACAAATTTTGGGATAAACTTTTCTTTAAAATACTCTGAATTATATAAACCAGGTGAAAGAACTTTAGGCACAGGATATAATGAAATTAAAGGTAATTTAGATAACAGAATTAGTCTTCAGATTGACTGGAGACTGTAAAACATCTTTAAGAAAATTCTTTCAATCAAGTTTATATCTCAAATTTAATTCCTTGAGCAAGAGGCAATTTAGTTCCAAAATTAATTGTATTAGTTTGACGACGCATATAAAATTTCCATGCATCAGAACCTGATTCACGGCCTCCGCCAGTATGTTTTTCTCCACCGAATGCACCACCAATTTCTGCACCAGATGTTCCAATATTAACATTTGCAATTCCGCAATCACTTCCCCATGCAGAAAGAAATTCTTCAGCTTCTCTCAAATTATTTGTGAAGATTGCAGAAGATAATCCCTGCACAACATCATTCTGAATATTAATTGCATTTTGAACATCGCCGGAATATTTAATCAAATAAAGAATTGGAGCAAAAGTTTCTTCCTGAACAATTTTGTAATGATTTTCAGCTTCCACAATTGCTGGAACAACATAACATCCAGATTCATAACCTTCGCCCGATAAAACATCACCGCCGTACAAAATTTTTCCTCCCTCTTTTTGAACAAGATTTAATGCATTCTTAAATTCTTCAACTGCAGCTTTGTCAATCAAAGGTCCAACATGATTTTTTTCGTCAAGTGGATTTCCAATTTTCAAACTCTGGTATGCTTTGATTAAAGAATCTTTAACTTTATCATAAATATCTTCATGAACAATTAAACGCCGGGTTGTTGTGCATCTTTGTCCTGCTGTTCCAACTGCTCCAAAAACTACTGCAGGAATTGCAAGATTTAAATCTGCATTTGGTGTTATGATAATTGCATTGTTCCCTCCTAACTCAAGAATTGCTCTCCCGAATCTTTTGGCAATTATACCAGCTGCATGCTGCCCTACCTGAATTGAACCAGTTAATGAAATCAATGGAATTCTTTTATCATTCAATAATTTTTCACCAATAGTTGAACCTTTGCCAATGATTAGCGAGAACAAACCTTCGGGCAAATTATTTTCTTTTATTACTTCTGACAAAATATTTTGAACTGCAATAGCAGATAAAGGTGTTTTTGAAGAAGGTTTCCATAAATTAACATCTCCACAAACTGTTGCAATCATAGCGTTCCATGACCAAACAGCTACAGGGAAATTGAAAGCAGTAATAATTCCTACAACACCCAAAGGATGATATTGTTCATACATTCTATGTTTTTCTCTTTCAGAAGTCATTGTAAAACCATACAACTGTCGTGACAAACCAACAGCAAAATCGCAAATGTCAATCATCTCCTGAACTTCACCTAATCCTTCTTGCAAAGATTTTCCCATCTCATAGGAAACTAATCTTCCAAGATTTTCTTTATAAGCTCTAAGTTTTAATCCAATTTGTCTAACAATATCACCGCGTTTGGGAGCTGGAACTGTTCGCCAGAATTTAAATGCTTCAACAGATTTTTCTACAACAAGGTCATAATCATTTTCACTTGCCTGATAAACTTTTGCAATTAATTTCCCATCAACAGGAGAAATAACTTCTATCATTCCACTGCTTTTGGTTCCAAGCCAGTTTAATCCGGTTGAAGCTCCAAAATTTTCTTCTTTTATTCCTAATAATTTTAAAAACTCCATATTGCCTCCTATAAATTCCTTTTTGCTCTTCAATTAATCAGTTTTATAGAGCTTATTGCAGATTCAATATATTCAAATTCTTTGTTGTAATTTTTTTTTAGAACTGTGAAATCGAATGTTATAATGCAATCTTTGCTTTTAAACACAATCTTGTTATTTATAAAATTTCCTATTTCATATTTGAATTGAGTTAAATGAATATTTGAATTAGCAAATTCATCTACTGATAAATTGTATAGATGATATTTATTGCTTATTAAATTTTTGTAATAATTCAATTTATCATTTAGAGATAATGAACTATCAGGTGAATCAACATATCCAACGCTCAGCAAACTATTTGTAGAATCGTTATAGAAAAGATAAACTGGCGTGTAAAAAAAATTTTTCTCGTTAGATTCAGAATTTTTTGAAAAGCTTTCTACTTTTCTTGAAAATTCGGGTTGTTTAATTTGCCAATCAATTGGAGGATTAAATTTAATCTTCAATTTTTCATCAGTAATTTCAGCGGCAAGTTTCGATTTGTCTATTCTATTACGAAAATTAAATTTATCATTACTTTTTTTACTGCACCCTGTAATAATAATCAATAATAAAATGATGCAAGAAAATTTGATTCGCATTATTATTCAATTTTTATTCTCGATTTAAATTAAGCAAAAATATTTCTTTAACAAACTTCAGCATTTCAATAAAATAAATATTTAATGTACTCTAAAATTGATTTGTTAATATTGAGTATGATTCATAATTTAACAGTGAAATTTCGCAATTATTTATGAAGTACATTGATTTTCAAAAACTAACCGGCAGAAAAAACTTAAAAAGCTACTTAAGTTCCCGCTTAGAACAAGTTTACTAAGTTCTTCCCCTCTCAGCATACTTACCAAAATAAAAACTAAAAAAATTGAGAGGTCACTATGTCAGAAAATACTAATACTGCATTTGTTAATAACATTACCAAAGTTACTCCTGAAAATGCACTTAATGTACTTCGCAAAGTAATGTTAATTGATGGTTTTGAAATTGTTCTTGATTTAGAAAAAAGTCACGGTTTAACAATTATTGATGCTAAGACAGGAGATGAATATTTAGATTTCTATTCATTCTTTGCTTCTGCCCCGCTTGGGATGAATCATCCAAAGTTAAACACGAAAGAGTTCAAAGAAGAATTAACATTAGCTGCAATGAATAAACCATCTAATTCAGATATCTATACAGTTGAAATGGCAAAATTTGTTGATACTTTATGCAGACTTGCAAAGCCGGAATATTTCAAACATTTGTTTTTTGTAGAAGGCGGAACACTTGCAGTTGAAAATGGACTTAAAGCAGCATTTGATTGGAAAGTCAAAAAAAATTTTATGAAAGGATATAAGGAAGAAAAGGGTCAACAGGTTATTCATTTTCGTCAGGCTTTTCATGGCAGGTCAGGATATACATTGTCATTAACAAACACAGACCCAATTAAAACTGCACACTATCCTAAATTCAATTGGCCCAGAATTACGAATCCCAAAATAATATTCCCGATGGAAGAAAATTTAGACAAGATTATTCAAATGGAAAATCAGGCAATAAATGAAATTTATTCAGCAATTAAAAACAACAAAGATGATATTGCAGCAATTATAATTGAACCAATTCAAGGTGAAGGTGGAGATAACTTTTTCAGAAAAGAATTTTTCTTAAAACTCAGAGAGATTGCAGACGAACATGAAATAATGCTTATGTTAGATGAGGTTCAAACAGGAGTTGGTTTAACAGGCAAAATGTGGGCTCATGAACACTTTGTTCAGCCTGATATTATATCATTTGGGAAAAAACTTCAGGTTTGTGGAATTATGGTCAGCAGCAGAATCGACGAGGTTGAAGATAATGTTTTAAGAGTATCAGGGAGAATTAATTCAACATGGGGCGGAAATTTAACTGATATGGTAAGAGCAAGAAAATATCTCGAAGTTATTGTTGAAGATAACTTAATTGAAAATGCAAGAGTTGTTGGCAACTATCTTTTAGAAAAACTATTAGAAGTCCAAAAAGATTTTCCTCATCTTGTTAGTCAAGCACGTGGACTTGGCTTAATGTGTGCTTTTGATATGCCGTCACCAGAAATTAGAAAAAGATTTCTCTCAAAATTATTTGAAAACAAAATGCTTATGCTTGGTTGTGGTGTATCAACTGTAAGATTCAGACCGCCATTAATTATTACAAAAGATGAGGTAGATAAAGGAATTGAAATAATAAGAAGAACACTTCGAAGTTTATAAAAGGCTCTTCAACAGAGCCTTTATTTTAATATCCTGCACCTTGGTCGTGCTTCTTCTCAAGTTTTTGAACCAACTTAAATCTAATTGCACCATTAAATAATTGTGAAGAATTCCATAATTTATAACCACCTGCAAGACTATTATCATCGCCAAACCATGCATCAATATCGCCATTGACATTACCAACGTTTGTATCTCTTAATGTAAATGTTAAAATAGTATGTTTATTAATTACAGTGCCTTCAAAATTGAATGTTATTGCATTCCAACTGCCTGTTCCATAAACTTTATTACCTTCATGAGAAAGCAATAAAATTACAATTGGGTCAGCATTATCAGGCGAATAAGGAATTGACTGATATTGTCCACTGTAATCATTTGGTACTGTTGGTTCAATGATTTTTTCTGTTACGCACGATGTTACAAGAAATACTATTACTGCACCCATCATCAATATTTTTTTCATGTTAACCTCACAATAATAACTTTACTAATATTGTTTGTTGCTTCTGGCTTATTATCGTAAAGATGTGAATGTTTGTTTAATTACTTGCCGAAGAAAAATTTTGTGGCAGTCAAAAAATGATTTTGTAGAAATAATTTACACTGAAATTAATTCTACGAAAAATATTTTTTATTAAAATTCCTGTGTAATTGAACGATAATAATTATTACTTTTTGTAAGCAAATAATTTTTTCTATTAGAAATAATTTTATTCACTAACAAAAAATTTATGAGTAGTTCCTTCGATAAAAACAAATACGGAAAAATTTATGTAGTAGCTACACCCATTGGCAATTTAGAAGATATAACATTGCGTGCATTAGAGACATTAAAGAGTGTTGACTTCGTAATTTGTGAAGATACAAGAGTAACAAAAATTCTTTTTGACCACTACAACATTCAGAAAAAATTTGTAGTTGTTAATGCAAACAATGAAGAATTTCAGATAAATAAAATTTTACAAGAAATAAAATCTGGTTATTCGTGTGCCCTTGTTTCTGATGCTGGTACACCCTTGATATCTGACCCTGGTTCTAAATTAATTAATGAAGCTATACAGAATGAAATAAAAATTATACCTGTTCCTGGTCCAAGTGCTGTTACTGCTGCTTTAAGTGTAAGCGGTTTACCTTCAAGTTCTTTTGTATTCGAAGGCTTTTTACCTCAAAAGAAAGGAAGAAAGAAAAAACTTCAGGAACTTGCAAAAGAAGAGAGAACAATTGTTCTCTATGAATCAATGCATCGAATTAAAAAACTGATAGAAGAGTTAAATAATTACATGCCTGAAAGATTGATTGTTGTTGCAAGAGAGTTAACAAAAAAATTTGAAGAAGTTTGGCGAGGTACACCAAATGAAATTTTAAAAGATTTTGATAAAAAAATAATCAAAGGAGAATTTGTAGTTATAATTGCACCAAAAAATTTTTCAATTGATTTTAAGTGAATTTCTCAATCAAATTTATTGAAATATTCTATTCCGAATCGTACTGAATTAAAGAGTATACTTCAAAATCTTTTAATTTTTCTCGTCCTTTAAGAAAACTTAACTCTATTAGAAATGAAATTTGAACAACTTTTGCTCCCAATTTTTCAACTAATTTACAAGCTGCTTCCATAGTTCCCCCAGTAGCAAGCAAGTCATCATGCATTAGGACTAAATCCCCACTTTCAACAGCATCTTTATGAATTTCAACAGAGTCAATTCCATACTCTAACGAGTATGTTTCTGACAATTTTTCTGCTGGAAGTTTACCTGGTTTTCTAACTGGCACAAAACCTACCCCCAGTTTATTTGCCAGCGCAGCACCCAAAATAAAGCCGCGAGATTCAATCCCAACTACTTTAGTTATCTTTTTGTTTTTACATAAGTTATACAATTCATCTACAGCATATTTAAATGCTTTTCCATCTTTAAGTAAAGTAGTAATATCCCTGAACATAATTCCCTTTTTGGGAAAATCAGGTATTGTTCTAATGTAATTTTTTAATTCCATATTGGCACCCTTTAATAGATATATTTTTCTTCCTTTTTTAATTCCTCAAGATAATTCATTAATAAATTTTCAATGGGAGCATACTCAGTTAATTTCATCAATTCCTGTTTTATTTTTGATGAATTTCTTAAACCTTTTAAGTAACCCGACCAGAATTTTCTGAATGGTATTATAGCTGCTCTTGGCTCTTTAATTTCAAGTGAATATTTCAAATGGCGTAGAGCTGTTTGAAACCTAAATTCAGGGGAATCAACTAATTTTATTTCTCCATACTCTAAAAGTTCTTTAGCTTCTCTAAAAATCCATGGCTTTTCAATTGCACCGCGAGCAATCATTACCCCATCAGCATTTGTAGTTTCAAATGCCTTTTTTACATCGTAAGCTGTAAATACTCCACCATTAAGAAAAACAGGAATCTTAACTACTTCTTTAACTTTTGGAATCCATGACCAATCAGCTTCTCCATTATGTCCTTGACTTCTTGTTCTGCAATGAACTGTTATTGCAGAAGCGCCCGCATCTTCAATTCTTTTTGCTATCTCAATAATATTAATTGAGTTCTCATCCCAACCTATTCTTGTTTTCACAGTTACTGGAATTTTAACAGTCTTAACAATTGATTCAACCATTTTTTGCATATAATCCGGATCACGCAATAAACCTGCCCCTGCACCTCGATTAGCAATTTTTTTAACCCAGCAGCCGGCATTAATATCAATAATGTCTGGATTTTTTTTCTCTGCTATTTTTGCAGCTTCTATCATAGGTTCTAAGTTACCGCCATAAATTTGGATTCCAACTGGTCTTTCTTCTTCAGTAATTTCAAGTTTCTTAAATGTCTTTTTGTTAGAGCGTATTAATCCATCTGAATTAACAAATTCAGTATAAACTATATCTGCACCAAATTCTTTGCATAATTTTCTGAATGCAATATCTGTAACATCTTCCATTGGTGCTAAAAGCAAAGCTTTATTTATTTTGATTTTGCCAATGTTCATGTTAAAATAATTTTTTTCAAAAAGTTAATTACAATGATTAATATAAAAAATGTAAAAACTGCTCCTGTAAGAAATGGAGCTTTATAACCCAGATAATCATAAGAAAAGCCGCCCCAGAGCGGACCAAGCACTCTTGCAAATGCAGAGAATGATTGATTCAAACCAAGAACGGAACCCTGTTCTTCTTTAGGTGAATATTTTGAAATCATACTTAAAATTAATGGCTGCAGAATTCCTGTCCCAATTGATAATATCGAAATAATAATAACAACTCCCAAAAAATTTCCTCCGTATGGAATTCCAGCAAGTCCTAACATCATAAAAATTAAACCAAGATATAAAAGAGTTCGTTCTGAAAATTTATTTGTGAATTTAATTAATCCACCTTGAACGATAGCACCAATAATACCCATTATACCAAAAAGAATCCCATTTTGCTGGTCATTAAAATGATAAAATTTATAACCAAGCAGTGCAAATGTTCCATACATATTAGCAATTGAAAAAATAACCAAGAAAAAAATAATTATTAACAAACCAACAACAGGTTTTCGTATAACTTCTTTAATATAAACTAAATCAAATAACTTAAAACGGAAATTTATTTTCTCCGATTTTTTTTGTCTGGATTCTGGTAAAATTAATAATGCAAATAAAAACGCAGTGAAAGAAAAAACTGCGCTGCTTAAACCAGTAATTGTATAACCGAACTTTGAAATAAATGCACCAATCAAAGGACCAAAGACAAATCCAAGACCAAATGCAACTCCAATTATTCCCATTCCCTTAAGTCTCTCTTCTGGAGGAGTTATATCAGCAATATATGCTTGAGCAACTCCAATATTGCTTCCACCAAGTCCAGCTAAAGCTCTTGACAAGAACAATACTCCAAAAGATTTAGCAAAAATAAAGATAACATAAGAAATTGATGTTAATAATAATGTAGATGCAATTATTGGTTTTCTTCCAACAGCATCAGATAATTTGCCGAGTAATGGATTAAATAAAAACTGCATCAAAGAAAAAATTGCTACAATTATTCCAATCCCATAATCGGGCACACCTAATTCTTTGCTTGCAAAGGTTGGCAGAATTGGAATTAATATTCCAAAACCCATTAAATCTATAAATATTGTTATAAATATTACTGTAAGCGATGCTTTATTTTTCATACAAATGAAATATTAACATGCAAAGATATGAAATTGGTTAATAATTCTGATTTAAAAACATTTCCTTAATATCATTGTAACTTCTTTTGATAAGTTTTTTATCAGAATTATTTAGAAATGGATAATCATTTATTTTGAACGTATCACAAGGAATAATATAAAATTGATTTTTCCCATCAATCAAACCTTTATAAACCCAGGTAGGAATTATTGAAATGCTGTCCAATGCAAATGTATTGTTAATTTTACTTAGATAAACACTAAGAATTACTCCAGCATCAGAATATCTCCATCTTTGATTTGAAATAAAATTTCCTAATGAATATGCAACCAATGTTTTACCAATTTTATTTCCAGAACTATAAATCATTATTGGTTGAACAACATGCGGATGACTTGCAACAATAACGTCTGCCCCATATTCAATTGTTTTTCTTACAATTTCTTTTTGATAGGATGATGGATTTCTTTTATACTCATCTCCAAAATGAAAATAAACTAAAATTATATCAGCAGCTTTTTCTTTTAATTGATTAATCTCCCTTTTAATCAAAAGAGTATCAATAATTTTAACTGCATATTTGTTCATCTTTAAATTAATGTTCAACCCGTAAGTATAAGCCAATAATCCAATCTTAAAATTTTTTTTACTAATAATTCTTAATGAATCATAATCGCTTTTTGAAAAGTAAGTTCCTATGTATTCCATTTGATTCTTTTTAATAGAATTAATTGTTCTAAGTATTCCAGAAATTCCTTGATCATAAGCATGATTGTTAGAAGTAAACAAAATATCAAAACCAGCATATTTAAGTGCATCAACAAATTCTGGTGGGGAATTAAAAGTTGGATAACCTTTATAAAAATCTTTTTCTTCGCCTATGACAGTCTCTAAATTCCCAAAAGTTAAATCGGAATTTTCAAGAAATTCTTTAATGTAATTGAATGATGGCTTGAAATCGAAACTGTCTTTATTTATTTGAGCAGCATTTAATTGAGGAAGATGACACATTAAGTCGCCAACGAAAGTCAATTTAATTTTAGATTCAGAAACATTGGATAATTGATTTGAAGAGCTATTCTGATATAACTCAAACAGGAATGAATAAGAAATTATAAATAGGCAAACAGAAAGAAATTTTACAAATAATGATTTAAAAAACAGGCTGGATATAAAAATCCAGCCTTTTACAAATATATTATTCACTTTTTGAAGCTTTGCGTTGAGCCTTTACTTCTTGAATCTCATTTCTTATTTCTTGAGCCATTTTTTTCAGCTCACTCAATCCTTTTCTTAGACGAGTGCCTGCAGCTGCTTGACCTTTTTCGTAGAACTTAATTACGTCTGTTTCTAAACTTTTAACGAACTCTACTAAATTTTGATACTTTTGCATGTATACCTCCATACTTTTTAATTATTTAATAAGTTTTCAAGAATTATTTCGGAAATATCTTTAACTGCAATTTCATCGGATTTATTAAAAGTTTTTAATCCATCAGAAAGCATAGTCATACAAAATGGACAAGCTGATGCAATCACATCAGCATTAGTTTTAATTGCTTCTTTGGTTCTATTTTCATTAATTCTTTCACCCTCATTTTCTTCAAGAAACATTCTTCCGCCCCCTGCCCCGCAGCAAAAACCTCTGTCTCTATTTCTTTCCATTTCAATTAGATTTATCCCATTAATCATTTTCAGAGATTCTCTTGGTGAATCATAAATATTATTATATCGGCCAAGATAGCATGAATCATGATAAGTAATTCTTTGTTTCAGCGATTCGTCTTTCAATTTTAATTTTCCCTCTTTCAATAAATTCAAAATCATGTCAGTATGATGAATAACTTCATAATTTCCGCCAAAGTGTGGATATTCATTTTTCAACATATTAAAACAATGAGGACAGCCAGTTACAATTTTTTTAACATTATACTTATTCAGAGTTTCGACATTTTCTTGTATTAACATTTGAGCCAGATATTCATTTCCTAACTTTCGTGCTGCATCCCCTGTGCATTTTTCTTCAACGCCCAGAATTCTAAATTCAATATTTGCATTTTGCATCAATTTTGCAATTGATTTTGTCACTTTTTGATAACGAGCATCAAAAGAGCCAGCACATCCTACCCAGAATAAAATTTCACAATTTGAATCTTCTGCCATAGTTTTTATATTCATTCCTTCAGCCCAATTCGCCCTATCCTGCGCATTAAAAGCCCATGGTGTAAAGTTCGTTTCTATATTTCTGAAAACTGCATTTAATTCAGATGGAAAATTTGATTCCATTAAAACAAGATTTCTTCTTAAATCTACAATTGTATCAATATGTTCAATAGTAACTGGACATTCATTCATGCAAGCTCCACAAGTTGTACACGCCCAAACTTCTTCATCTGTTATATAATCATGAATAAGTGTTCTGGTTAATATTTCATTCTCATTAACACCATTTAACAATAAAGGAGCTTTATCTTCGGTTCTATGACGAATATTTTTTATAATCTCACGAGGTGATAATTTTTTTCCTGTATGCGAAGCTGGGCATGCATCTGTGCATCTTCCACATTCAGTGCATGCAAATCCATCAAGTATTTGTTTCCATGTTAAATGCTCAAAATCTGATGCGCCAAATTGAGTGATATTTTCATCTTCAAGATTTATTTTTTTCAGAACAAATTTTTCATGATTAAGTTTGGAAAAGTAAACATTTGGAATTGACGAAATAACATGGAAATGTTTTGAATAAGGAAGAAAATTTAAAAAACTCAGTACAAGCAAAATATGAACCCACCAAAAAATTTCATATGATATTTTTGATAATGAAACTGCATTTGTAAAAAAATATTTGCTTAGCGCTGCAGAGACTGGCCTAAATTCATTTTCTGATAATGAAAAATTATTAAATGCAATATATGCAGAATTCTGCCCAAACATTGAAATAACTACTCCAAGTATCAAAAGCAAAATTATTGCTGCATCTAAATTTCCTTCTTTGCCTGCATTTAATCTTGGGATTCTTATTATAAATCTTCTGTAAAGAGCGGTTAAAACAGAAATAATAACAAGCAATCCAAATAAATCTTGAATTAATGTAATAATTTTGTAGAAAGAACCTAAAAATTCCCAGCTGAAATTAGAATAGAATCCCTGAATGATTGATTCAAGTACAGCAAGAAGAAAAATTATAAATCCCCAGAAAATGAAAAAATGAACTGTGCCAGCTACAGGTTCTCTTAATAATTTTGATTGTGCAAATGCAATTTTCAATACATTTTTTATTCTTTCTACAGGATTATCAAATCTATTCTCTTTCTGACCCAAAAGAATATATCGAATAATTTTTCTTAGATTATAAAGAAAAAATCCAATTGCACTAAAGAATACAATAATAAAAATTATATTTTTAGCATTCATTTTTAATCCGAAATTGTGAAATTATTTATTCTTTATGGAACTTAATGTTAATTGCTTTATAAATGCTGAATGCTGCAATTACTTTGATAAAATCCCATACAGAAAATATAAATGCACCGCTAAATAGAGCTTGTTTAAAATTGCCATTTAAGAATAATGCAAGATATGATGCCCCGCCAACTAAAACTATTAGTTCCCCAAGTATAAAAGAAAGAAATAAATACAGATTTGTATTTTTCTTTTCAATTAAATATCCAGTTAAAAATGCAGCAAAGGGAAATGATAACAAATATCCTCCAGTTGGACCAAATAATTTTAATATTCCAGCACTAAAACCAGCAAACACAGGTAATCCAAGAACTCCAAGCGCTAAATATATTAATTGACTTAATAAACCATTTCTTGCACCCAAAAAAGCTCCAGATAATATTACAATCATTGTTTGAAGTGTAAAAGGAACAGGTTGAACAGGTATTATGAATTGAGCACTAAGAAATGTAAGTAATGAAAATGAAATTATACCTAACAATTGTTTTGATTTGATTTTATCTAAGACATAAACAATTTGATTGGATAATTCTTTTACTATCATGTTTCACCTTTTTTTATTTAAGATTATTTTGAAAAAAATTGAATGTGGTTTCTAATACTCTTTCAAATTTTTCATTTGAACCATTGAAAGGATGAACAACATCAAAAGTATGTCCTGTGCCATATATTTTGAAAAATTCTGTCTTAGTTTTATTTGACCATTCATACAATTGCATTGCCTCTTTTACAGGAACAACCATATCCTGATTGCCATGAACAATTAACAATGGTCTATTAAACTGTGACACAGCTTTTTGAATATTCAAAAAATCATCTGAATTTTTTTCAATATCTTCAAGAAGAGAAATATCAAGTTTCATTACTTGATTTGTTCTCGTATTTATGATTTCGAGATAACCTTTTTTGCGCCATTGTTCTTTTTGTCGTTCAGTATATCTATCGAGCTTTGAAATTGAAGCCCATAGACTAACGCAGCTTATATCGTTTCTTTTGCTTGCTGTTAAAATTGCAATTGCTCCTCCACGACTGTGTCCTATATATCCTATTTTACCATTGAAATTGATATTAAAGAAATCAGATTTTAATGCTTCTGTAAGTTCGTTTAATTCTCTAATTTCTCTTGAAATTGTATTTTTAGCAAATTTATCAAGTTCTGTAAATTCTGTTAAATTTTCTCCAATGCCATTAAAAGAAAAATTAAATGTTATCACAAAAAAACCTTTATTGGCAAAATAATCTCCAAGATAAGGAACAAACCCCCAATCTTTAAAACCTTTAAAACCATGGACAAAAATAATTGCATTCCCACTAAAATTATTTCTATTAAAGTAAGTGGTAATTGCAAGTTTTTCATTATCGGATGTAAAAAGAGTAAAATTTTCAATCATATAGTGCGAAATATGAATATTAGTGATTCGAAAGTCAAGAATTTATTATACTTGGTTTTGATGATAAAAAAATCTAATATACAACTCACTAAAGCTTTCCAATTTTTTTACGATTATAAGTTAGAAAAAATAGCTTTCAAAGAAAAATGACAATAGAAGAAAAAGCAAAATGGTTTGATGTTGCAATGAGATTTGGATTAGAGGGTAAAATACACCTTGTTATGAAATCAAACAAAAATGGCGTTGCAAAATGGGCTATAGTTAATACAGAAAATAACACAGTCTTAAATTCAAATTTAGAATGGGAACCAGAACCTCCTGCAAAGAAAAGAGATGAAAGCTTTTTAATTAGAACAAGATTCAGTTTTGAGGATGCAGTTGCTCTTTATAAACAGTACAAAATGTTTGCAGTAGAAACTTCACAAGCTGTATAATATTCTATTTTTGAACTCATACTTTTAATAATCCACTCCTTATATAATTTTATTTTAGAATCCATTTCTTTATTTTGCATCAGCAAATCAGAAAAAACTTACTTAACATGATATTACAGTTCACAGAAGAACAAGAAATGCTGCGTTCAATGGTAAGAGAATTCACGAACGCAGAAATTAAACCGTTGGCAAAAAAAATTGACGAACAAGAGTTTATTCCGCAAGAATTAATTAAGAAAATTGCAGAAGTTGGATTATTGGGAACTGCATTCCCTGAAAAATATGGAGGAGGAGGTTTTGGCGAAGTTGGTTACTGCATTGCACAAGAAGAAGTTGCAAGAGGCTGTGGTGCTACTGCTACTTTTATTGGGGCACATCAATCAATTGGAACAAATGCAATTTACATTGGGGGTTCTGAAGAATTAAAACAAAAATATTTACCTTCGCTAACATCTGGTGAGAAAATAGCTGCATTTTGTCTTACAGAAGCTCAAGCTGGTTCAGATTCATTTAACTTAAAAACCACAGCAACTAAAAAAAACGGCAAATGGATTATTAATGGTGAAAAACTCTGGATTACCAATGGAGCTATAGCAGATGTATTTTCTGTTTTTGCAAGAACAGAAAAAGGAATAACAGGTTTTGTTGTCGAAAAAAATTTCGAAGGTGTAGAAATTGGCCCAAACGAAAAAAAACTTGGGATACGAGGAAGTGTAACCAATGCAATAAGATTTAACAATGTTGAAGTTCCTCCTGAAAACATAATCGGAACAGAAGGACGAGGATTTGCAATTGCAATGAAAACACTTGATGCAGGAAGATTAACTGTTGGAGCGTGTAGTATTGGAGCTGCTAAAGAATTACTTGAACTTTCTGTTCAATATGCAAATCAAAGAGTTCAATTTGACCAGCCAATTTCACAATTTGAAGCAATTCAATTTATGATTGCAGATATGACAACAAAAATTTATTTGATGGAAAGCATCCTTTATCGAGCTGCAGAAAAATATGATAAAGGTATGGACATAAGTCACGATGCAGCAATTGTTAAACTTTATTGTTCAGAAGCAGTCTCAAAAATTGCTGATATGGCAGTTCAAATTCATGGTGGAATGGGATATTCAAGAGAACTTCCAATTGAAAGATTTTATAGAGATGTAAGAATTCTAAAAATTTTTGAAGGAACAAGTGAGATTCAGAAATTAATAATCAGCAGAAAAACTATAAAGAATCAAGGCAAGTGGAAATTCAATGGCTAAACTATTAGTGATTCCTTCAATCGATATACAGGATGGAAAAACTGTTAGAGTTGTTCAAGGCATTCCAGAATTAAATTGTCCAGCATACGGAAACGACCCCGTAGAGATGGCACTCATTTGGCGCGCCGAAAATGCAAAGTGTCTTCATGTTGTTGACTTCAACGCTGCATGGGAACATTCAAATGTTAATCATGAAATTATCAGAAAAATCTGCGAAGCTGTTATTATTCCAGTTGAACTTGGTGGAGGCATCAGAAACCTTGAAGATGCTAAAATTGCTTTTGATTTAGGTGTAACAAGAATTGTAATTGGAACACTTGCTTTCGAAAATCCAAAAGAATTTTCTAAAATTCTTGAAACTTTTACACCAAACAGAGTTGTAGCAGCAATTGATGTAATAGAAAATCAAGTTGTTACTCGCGGAAGAAGAGTCTTTACAGGAATTAATGCTTTAGACTACGCACGCATGCTGAAAGACCTTGGTGCACAACGCTATGTTGTAACAGATGTTAGAAGAAATGGAATGATGCTCGGACCAAATATTGAACTTTCAAAAAATATTGCAGAGGTTACTGAAAGAAAAGTTACACACTCCGGCGGAATTGGCGGTTACCACGATTTGATTAAATTACAAAAAGAAACTGAAGGTTATGTAGATTCTGTAATTATTGGCAGAGCATTATACGAAAATAAATTTCCATGTCAAAAAATCTGGCGTGTTGCCGAAGCAGGATTATTTAATTAGAGATTATAAATGGAAAACAAAACAAAAGTAAATAGCAGTTTCTGGGCAAATTTGTTTAAGACCCCAACAGAAAAAAGTGATTTGGAACAAGTGCTTTTGTCAATGCCGCCATTTAAAAATCTTAACAGCAAGAATTTTGCATCATTATTAAAATTATTTCACAACCGAGTTTATGCTGCTAATGAATATATTTTTTATCAAAATGACCCAGGAATTGGTTTATATATAATAGTTAATGGAGAAATTTTAATAACATTTGAAGCTGAAGATAATGAAAGATTTGACCTTGCACATCTAATGCGTGGTGATTTTTTTGGCGAGTTAGCTCTGCTTGATAACGAAAAACGTTCTGCTTCTGCAATCGCACTTAAAGATTCACAACTCGCTGTAATTTTTAAGCCAGATTTGGATGAATTTATTGAATCTCATCCTCTTGAAGGAATAAAAATTTTAAGAGGAATTACTCAAATAATTTCAAGAAGATTAAGAAATCTTAATCAAGATTACATTGAACTTTATAATAAATATAGAAAAAAGTGAGGTGGACTATGGGAATGATAGATAAAATTCTTGTGCCAATTGATTTTTCTGATTATTCAAAAAATGCATTGAAATATGCAGTTCAATTTGCCAAGCATTTTAATTCTTCGATGTACTTAATTTATGTAATTGAACCTGTCATCTACCCTGCAGATTTTAGCATGGGACAAGTTGCAATCCCAGCAATGGATGCAAATATACAAGCAAGAGCAGAAGAAGAACTTAGCAATCTTGCAAAAAATTATGTTGACCCTTCAATAAAAGTTGAAATAATAATTAAAACAGGCAAACCTTTTGTCGAAATTAATGAAACAGCAAAAGAAAAAGATATTGATTTAATAATTATTGCAACGCATGGACATACAGGCGTAGAACATTTACTATTTGGAAGCACAGCAGAAAAAGTTGTAAGGAAAGCACCCTGCCCTGTTTTAACTTTGCGTGAGCCAATAAAAGGTTTTAAGTTCAATCAAAATATTTCATAATTATTTACTTCTGAATGAAAAATTTTGACAAAGAATTGCTGAAATTAGTTAATAACAAAACTTCTGGCAGCAGTGAACTTCTTATACTTCTT
Source organism: Rosettibacter sp. KY25 (assembly GCF_057554405.1). Classification (NCBI taxonomy): domain Bacteria; kingdom Pseudomonadati; phylum Ignavibacteriota; class Ignavibacteria; order Ignavibacteriales; family Melioribacteraceae; genus Rosettibacter; species Rosettibacter sp. KY25. The sequence goes on from NZ_BAAJAO010000001.1 coordinate 24,430, forward strand.
CATGAACACTTAAAAAAAGAAAGAAAGATTTTTCAATTATTCCCTTCCATGATAACTGAACTTCAAAAAAAATTTTCTTCATTTGAAAACATTCAAAACTACCTTGATGAATTCTATAATGAAATCAAAAATAAAAGAAGCCTTGACAAATTCTTTGATAAATATGATAAAAGTTTATTAAGCGTGTATGATAGCATCTTTTTCAAATCAAGAGATGAGTTAATTAAAAACAAAAACTTCATTACTATTTCAAACAGCAAAACTGTTCTTGAAATCTTAAAGAGAATTAAAAAAGAAAAACCGAAAATCACTGTTTATGTTTCGGAATCAAGACCAAAGTTCGAGGGCAGAATTTTAGCTCGAAAACTTGCTGAAGAAAAAATTAATGTCGTATTAATTACTGAAGCAATGTTGAGCAATTATGTAAAAAAATCTGATGCTGCATTAATTGGCGCAGATATGATTTTAAAAAATGGCAATGTCGTAAACAAAGTTGGAAGTTCAGTATTGGCAATTCTTTGCAAGCATTATAAAATTCCTTTCTATGTTCTGGCTGATAAAAGTAAATTTTCTTCAAAAAATAATTTTCATAGAAAAGATATGCCCTCTACAGAAATTTGGCGCAGTTCATTAAATATTAAAATCCCAAATTATTATTTCGAAGAGATAGATAAAAAACTTATTACAAAAATATTTACTTCTTAATCAATTCTAAATTTTGCAATAATTCTCTTGCGTTTTTAGCCAATTTACTATTCGGTTCCTTTTTTATAACTTCATTCCAGTAAAATTTTGCTTTTTGATTATCCCCTTTAACATGAGAAATTACACCAAGATTGTATAATGCAAGTGGATAATCTTTTCGGATTGTTAAGATTTTATTTGACATTTCCTCAGCTTTATCAAGTTCACCTTTATTGAAATACAAAAATGTCAAATGTTGCAATACATCAACTCTTTTTGAATCGATTTTCAAAATTTTTTCATAAAGTTCAATTGCTTTATCATGCTGGTGAGCAAGAGTTAACATATCGGCATAATTTCTAATTTTAACAGTATCATTAGGATTTTTTTCATAATCTTCTTTTAACTGATTTAACTTCTCAACAGCTTCCTTAGCAACATTAGATTTCGAAGGCATGTTTTCGCTGTTTTGAGTCATCCCTATGTGAATATCATCATTTGGCATTTGACCATGAGGATTTATTTGTTGTTTTGAAGCTGATTCTTTTGCACTTGATGAGAATATAATTAACGAAATGATAAATGCTACAAAAAGTATAAGATAGATATATAACGACTTAACTTTCATATAATCTCCATTATTCAAAATTGTGGCTGCCAAATTAAGAATATTTTTCTAAAGTTTTTATTCTTTCCTTGATTTAACTTTTTATTTCGGTTTTTATAAATAAATTAATTTCATATGAACTATAATCAAAATTTCAGTGTTTGCCAGAATGAATTTTCAAAATCAAGGAAATAAAAATCATTCTGTTAGTCAAATATTTTCTAAAAAATTCGATAATAGCTTTGAGTTTTAAAATCTTTGTTGGATTGAAAATTTTTATAGACAATTAAATTAAAATTTATTAATTTTGGATGTGAAATTTTGTTTAACATATCAAAGAGCTGCTATTATAAATCTTTATACTTTCTTGGAACACATCCACATAAGAAGGAATTAATTAAATCAAAATAGCTCTAAGAAGTAGAAAAATTTTTTACCTGAAAATATGGTAAAATAAGGGAACAATTTTGTATTACTTAAAGTTGAAGCTCAGAAAAATTTAACTAACTACAAATAAATTAAGGAGAGATGCAGATTTGAAGATTACGAAGCAATTTACGAACAGAGAAAGTAAATCTTTAGATCAATACTTACAGGAGATTGGCAAAGTTGACCTCCTAACACCGGAGGAAGAGATTGAATTAGCCAAAAGAATCAAAAAGGGCGATAAAGCTGCGCTCGACAAACTAACAAAAGCTAACCTTAGATTTGTTGTTAGTGTTGCAAAACAATATCAAAATCAAGGGTTACCTTTAGGTGACTTGATTAATGAAGGTAATCTTGGACTTATTAAAGCTGGTCAAAGATTTGACGAAACACGCGGATTTAAGTTTATTTCATACGCTGTCTGGTGGATTCGTCAGTCTATCATGCAGGCAATTGCAGAGCAGTCAAGAATGGTGCGCCTGCCATTAAATAGAGTTGGCGCATTAAATAAAATGAGCAAGGCTCTAAGCCAGCTCGAACAAGAATACGAAAGACGTCCAAATCCTGAAGAAATTGCTGAACAGCTTGATATGGATGTTCAGGATGTTACTTATGCAATGCAGATTGCAGGACGTCATATTTCTATGGATGCTCCATTTGCTCATAGTGAAGACAGCAACAACAGTTTGCTTGATGTTATGCCAAATGAGGATCAACCACCACCAGACCATTCTTTAATGAAAGAATCTCTTAAAGCTGAAATTGAACGTTCTCTTTCTACTTTAACTGAAAGAGAAGCAGAAGTTATCAGATTATATTTTGGTTTAGGAAAAGAACACTCTCTTACTCTTGAAGAAATTGGAGAAAAATTAAATCTCACCCGCGAGCGTGTTCGTCAAATCAAAGAAAAAGCTTTAATAAGATTACGTCATTCTTCACGAAGTAAAAACTTAAAAGCTTATTTAGGATAATCAGTAGAGCGAACTTCGGTTCGCTCTATTTTTTTATTCATATATAAATTTCTCGCCAACTAATCCCTCTTTCAAAAACTCATAATTATTACTTCCTTATAAATAACCTTATTATATTTGTAAAAAAATTATGAGGCATTATGATATCTCTTGAAAAATATTTTGAAAAATATCGTAATAACATTGTAGGCATAAACCAGTATTTTGAAGGTCCTTTTGGGAAGAAAAAAATAGTTTATGCCGATTGGATTGCCAGCGGAAGATTATATGGACCAATTGAAAATATTTTAAAAGAAAGATTTGGACCATTTGTAGGCAACACTCATTCTGAATCGTCCATTACAGGAACATCGATGACAAAAGCATACAAAGAGGCAAAAAGAATAATCAAACAACATGTGAATGCTAATCAAAATGATGTTTTAATTTTTTCTGGTTATGGGATGACTTCTGCAATAAATAAATTCCAACGTATTCTTGGTTTAAGATTGCCTGAACAACTTCAAAAATATGTTCACATTCCTAAAGAAGAAAAGCCAGTAGTTTTCTTAACTCATATGGAACATCATTCTAATCAAACTTCATGGCTTGAAACAATTTGTGATGTAGTATTAATTGAACCTGATGAAAAAGGCCTGGTAAATATCAATCATCTTGAACATTTATTAAAATTATATGAGCATCGTAAATTAAAAATTGGTTCATTTACTGCAGCATCAAATGTAACCGGAATTCAACCACCCATTTACAAAATGGCAGAATTAATGCATAAATATGATGGGGTTTGTTTTGTTGATTTTGCAGCTGCAGCCCCTTATGTAGATATCAACATGCATCCAGAAATTGAAGAACAAAAATTAGATGCAATATTTTTCTCACCTCATAAATTCTTAGGAGGACCAGGAACATCAGGTGTATTAATTTTTGATTCAAAATTATATAACAGAAGGGTGCCCGACCATCCAGGCGGTGGAACTGTTGATTGGACTAATCCATGGGGCGAGCATAAATACATTGAAGATATTGAAACAAGAGAAGACGGCGGAACCCCAGGTTTTCTTCAAGCAATTAAATCTGCTTTAGTTGTAAAACTTAAAGAAGAAATGGGTGTGGAAAATATACTTCAACGAGAACATGAATTATTATCACTTGCTTTTGACAAGCTAAAAAAAATTAATGGACTTCATATACTCGCAGCTGAGCATGAAGAACGGCTTGGAGTTATTTCATTTTATTTAGAAAATATTCATTACAATTTAATGGTAAAACTGCTCAATGATAAATATGGCATACAAGTAAGAGGCGGATGTTCCTGTGCTGGAACTTATGGTCATTACTTACTTCATGTTGATCCGACAAGGTCAAAACATATTACTGAAAAAATTAATCAAGGTGATTTATCAGAAAAACCTGGCTGGGTTCGTCTTTCAATTCATCCTACAATGACAAACGATGAACTAATATTCATCACAGATGCAATAGAAGAAATTATTAATAATGTCGAAAAATTGTCTAAAGATTATATCTACTCAAAAAAAACTAATGAATACACACACATTTATTACACCGAAGAAAAATGGCAGCACATTCAAGATTGGTTTGAAGTAATTTGAAAATTCGTTCATATTTTTTTACGAACCTTAATTATTAATTAAAATAATCTTAAGAATTATTGACAAGCTGCTTATTTTTTTTCTATATTTGCACTGGTTATGAAAACAAGAAAAGTTACATATTACTTCAATTCAGTCTGGGCTTGGTGCTGGTGGAATTATTTTATTCGCACTATCTCAGTGACTTGAAGTAATATAAATATTTTTCTAACAAAACCCTTCTTAGTAGTCACTGAGAAGGGTTTTTTGTTTTAAAGGAATTTACAATGGAAAAAGAAAAATTTTTAGAACTATCGCAAAAATATAACATAGTACCAGTTTATCAAAGAATTGCAGCAGATTTACTTACTCCTGTTTCTGCATATCTAAAAATTAGAAACAAAAATTATTCTACTTTTTTATTGGAATCTGTTGAAGGAATCGGCAGATTAGCACGATATTCATTTATTGGATTAAATCCCTCTGAAATTATTTCCAATAATTATAATGAAATTACTATTAAAAATTCTGCCGCAACTGAAAAAATCTACGGCAATATATTCGATTTCCTTAAAAATAAAATTAACAATTTTTCTTATCCCAAAATTGATGAACTCCCCTATTTCTCTGGTGGATTAGTAGGATTTATTGGTTTTGATAATATCTCTCTGATTGAAGATAGTATTTTGTATAATTCCAAATCAGGAGACATAGCACCAGATTCCATTCTTGGACTTTATAACACACTCATTGTTTTTGACCATTTTAAGCATCAGATAATTTTGATTCAAAATGTTGATTGCTTTGATAAGATTAATATCAAAGAAAAGTATGAACAAGCAATACTTGAACTTCAAAAACTTAAAAGCATATTAAATAATAACATTGAATTCAAATCTGATTTCAAAGCTAATCCTAAACAACTGAGTAATTATGAAGAGGAAGAATTTTGTGAACTTGTGAGATTGTCGAAAAAAAACATTTACAACGGCGATGTATTTCAAATTGTTCTTTCGAAAAGATTTGAAGCTGAATATCAAGGAGATCCATTTAATGTTTACAGAGCATTAAGAATGATTAATCCTTCACCATACATGTATTTCATGGAATTTGACAATGGCTTCAAAATAATTGGTACTTCACCAGAAGATTTATTAAAAGTAAAAAACAGAAAAGCAGAAATTCTACCAATAGCAGGTACAAGAAGACGAGGCAGAACAGAAGAAGAAGATTTAGAACTAGAAATGGATTTGCTTAACGACCCAAAAGAAATTGCAGAACATGTTATGCTTGTCGATTTAGCAAGAAACGACCTCGGGAGATTTTGTAAACTCGGTTCAGTAAAAATAAGTGAAAGGATGAAAATCAACAGATTCTCTCATGTAATGCACATAGTATCTCGTGTTGAAGGAATATTGCGAGATGATGCTGATTGTATAGATGCACTCAAAGCATCGTTCCCAGCCGGTACAGTAACAGGAGCTCCCAAAATTAGAGCTATTCAATTAATAAATGAATACGAAAAAATTAAACGAGGATTATATGCCGGCGCTGTAGGTTATATCGATTTCAGCGGGAATTTAGATATGTGTATTGCAATTAGAACTTTATTTGCAACAAGAGATAAAATCTACTGGCAGGCTGGAGCCGGTATTGTTGCAGACAGTAAACCTGAGCTCGAACTAAAAGAAATTAAAAACAAATCAGCTGCTTTGGTTAGTGCACTAAAATGTGCGGAGGTAATCGATGAAAATCTTAGTAATTGACAACTACGATTCTTTTACATATAACCTTGTTCAACTAATTGGTCAATTTACAGATAACATTATTGTAAAAAGAAATGACAAAACATCAGTTGATGAAATAAAAGAAATTAATCCTGATAAAATTGTTATTTCTCCGGGTCCTGGAACACCGGAAGATACAGGAATTACTATCGATGTCATAAAAAATTTTGGTTCGAATACTCCAATACTTGGAGTATGTCTTGGGCATCAAACAATTGGTTATTACTTCGGTGGAAATGTTATCAATGCTCCCTATTTGATGCACGGCAAAACTTCCCACATTATTCATGATGGAAAAACAATCTTTAAAAATATTGAACAAAAATTTGATGCAGGACGATATCACTCTTTAATAATTGATAAAAAGAATTTTCCAGATGTGCTTGAAATTTCGGCACATACAGAAGATGACATTATAATGGGAATCAGACATAAAAATTTCCCAATTGAAGGGATTCAATTTCATCCAGAATCTATATTAACAAAAGTAGGTTATCAATTAATTAAAAATTGGATTGAACTATGATTAATAATTACATTGAAAAAGTTGCTTCCGGCATAAACTTAACTGTTGAAGAAGCTTATGAATCAATGACACACATCATGAATGGTTCATGTAATAATTCTCAAATTGCCGGATTTTTGCTTGCTTTAAAAACAAAAGGCGAAACCCCGGAAGAAGTTGCAGGTTTTGTTAAAGCAATGCGAAACAAAAGCATAAAAATTAATTCAGATGAAAATGTAATTGATGTATGCGGCACAGGAGGAGATGGTTCCAATACATTTAATATTTCAACTGCAGCTGCATTTGTTGTTGCTGGTTGTGGTGTTAAGGTAGCAAAGCATGGAAATAAATCAATATCAAGTAAATGCGGAAGTGCAGATGTTCTTTCACATCTTGGAATCAACATTAATCTCTCCCCTTCTGCTGCAGAAGAAGCTTTGAACAAAATAGGAATCACATTTTTATTTGCTCCTCTTTATCATCCAGCAATGAAATATGCAGCAGAAGTTAGAAGAGAATTAGGTATGAGAACTGTATTTAATATTCTTGGACCATTAACTAATCCTGCTAATACAAAAAAGCAATTAATAGGAACTTTCAATAATCAAGCTGCTGAATTGATGTCGAAAGCTGCATCATATCTTGATATGCAAAAAGTATGTTTTGTTTGCACAGAAAATAGTCTTGATGAAATTTCTCTTACAGAAAAGACAGATGTATTTGAACATAATAAATCATCTTTAAGAAAATACCAAATTTCTTACGAAACATTTGGTTACAAAAAAGTTGATAAAAAAAATATTCAAAGCAATTCTGTTGAAAAAAATGCAGAAATGATTCTTTCAGTTTTGAGAGATAAAGTAAAGAACGACGCATTCTATGTCGTTTCAGCAAATGCAACAATGGCACTTTATGCAGCAGATTTTTCAAATGACTTAAATGAATGCCGCCTTGCAGCTGAAGAATCAATTCTTTCCGGCAAAGCATATGAAAAGTTGCTTTCACTAAAATCTTTTGGAGAAAATTATCAATGAATTTTTTAAGCAAAATACTCGAAGTGAAGAAAGAAGAAGTGAAAAGTCTTAAGCAGAAATTCACGCTTTCATCATTTATGGATGAAGAATTTTTTAATTCAAAAACAATCAGTTTTAATAAGGCAATAAATCAACCTGACAGAATTTCATTGATTGCGGAGATAAAAAAAGCAAGTCCATCAAAAGGGAATTTAATTGATAACTTTAACCACATAAATATTGCTTCAATTTATATGGACTGCTCCGTTCAGACAATTTCAGTGCTAACAGACAATAATTTTTTCAAAGGTCATATTAATTATCTTAAAGAGATTGCAAGAATGAAAACTGTCCCTCTTTTAAGAAAAGATTTCATAATTGATGAATACCAAATTTATGAAGCAAAAGCATTTGGAGGTGATGCAGTTCTTCTTATTGCAGAAGCTTTGTCGAAAAATCAAATTGAAAATTTAACTTCTGCTGCAAATGAATGCGGATTAGAAGTTTTATTAGAACTTCATTCTATCACTCAATTAGAAAAAATTGATTTCAACAAAAATTATCTAATTGGAATTAATAATAGAAACCTGGAAACATTCGAAGTCGATTTAAGCACAACTTTAAAAGTTTTAGAGCATTTACCTGAAAATGTAATTGTTGTATCTGAAAGTGGAATTAATACAAAAGAAGATATTAACAAAATTATGAATACAAAAGTTAATGCAGTTTTAGTTGGTGAATATTTTATGAAATCTGAAAACATTGAAAAAAGTGTTAAAGAATTTATTCAGTTCTGCAAAAAATGAGATGAAAAATGAGAGTAAAAATTTGTGGGATTACAAATATTAATGATGCATCAATTTGTTGTGATTTAGGTGCAGATGCGCTTGGTTTTGTTTTCTACAAAAAGAGCAAGCGTTTCATTAATTATTCTACTGCAGAAAAAATTATTAAACATCTTCCTGCATTTATTGCAAAGGTTGGAGTATTTGTAGATAACAACGTTGAGGAGATAAATCAAATTTCACAAAAAATTGGATTAACACACATTCAATTGCATGGCAATGAAGATATTGATTTTGCATCTCAAATTATTTTACCTGTTATTAAAAGTTTTCGCATAGACGAACAATTTGATTTCAAAAAACTAAACGAATACAAAAATTGCGAATTTCTGTTAGACTCTTTTTCTCATGAAGCTTTGGGAGGTACGGGAAAATCTTTTAACTGGAATTTAATTCCAAAAAATTTAAGAGATAAAATAATATTAGCTGGAGGAGTATCAATTGAAAATATTGAATACATCTACAAAAACATACAACCGCAGGCTGTTGACCTTTCTTCATCTGTTGAAATAAAGCCTGGCAAAAAAAGTCATAAGAAACTAAAAGAATTTTTTAAAGTTGTAAATAATCTTAGATACTCATGCACAAATCAATGATACAAAAAATTTACAAACAAAATAAAACATATCTTTATGTTCCGGTGCATACACTCCTCTCGAGCCCTCTGAGCTTTCACAAAATGAAAGTCTTAAGGGCTCGAGCAAATTTTTAATTATCATCAAAAAAAAATGAGAACAAAATGAATACTTACAATTTTCCTGATTCAAACGGCAAATTTGGAATTTATGGCGGAAGATTTGTTCCAGAAACATTAATTCCAGCACTTTATGAACTTGAATCAGTTTATAATCAACTAAAAAATGATTCTGAATTTATTAGTGAATATCACAAGCTTCAAAAAGAATATAATGGGAGACCCACACCTCTTACTTTTGCAAGCAGATTAACAGAATATTATGGTAAAGCAAAAATATATTTAAAGCGAGAAGATTTATGTCACACAGGTGCACACAAACTAAACAATGCACTTGGCCAGATTTTAATAGCAAAAAAATTGGGTAAAAAAAGAATTATAGCGGAGACAGGAGCTGGACAGCATGGAGTTGCTACAGCTACAGTTTGTGCAAGATTTGGAATTAAATGTGTCGTTTACATGGGAGAAAAAGATATTGAACGACAAAAACCAAATGTTTTTAGAATGAAACTGCTTGGCGCTGATGTTATCCCAGTTTCATCTGGCAGTAAAACACTTAAGGATGCTACCAACGAAGCAATTAGAGATTGGGTAACTAATGTAAAAGATACTCACTATATTATTGGTTCTGTTGTTGGTCCTCATCCATACCCAATGATAGTCAGGGATTTTCAATCAATAATTGGAATAGAAACTAAAGAACAAATTTTATCAATAGAAAAACGACTGCCAGATTATATCATTGCATGTGTTGGAGGCGGCTCGAATGCCATTGGAATTTTTTATCCTTTTATTAATAATGAAAATGTAAAACTAATTGGAATTGAAGCAGCAGGATATGGAATTAACACAAATAAACATTGTGCAACTTTGAGTCTTGGTTCACCAGGAATTTTTCAAGGTATGCTTACATATCTTTTGCAAAATGAAGATGGACAGGTTTCAGAAGCTCATTCAATTTCGGCAGGACTTGATTATCCTGGAGTTGGACCCGAGCATTCATTGCTCAAAGATATTTCTCGAGTTAAATATTCATCTGTAACCGATGAAGAAGCCTTAAATGCTGCTTATCTTTTAACTCGTCTTGAAGGAATACTACCAGCATTAGAAAGTGCACATGCAATAGCCTATCTTGAAAAATTTATTCATCAAACAAATCATGATGAAATTATTATAATTAATTTAAGCGGAAGAGGAGATAAAGATTTATCAACTTATATGGATAATTTTAAGGAAAATCTATAATGAGTTACATTCATAATTATATCGAAAAATTAAACAATCAAAAAAGAAAAGCATTATCAATTTTTCTTACAGCCGGTTTTCCAGATAAAAAAAAATTTGCAGAATTAGCAAAAGCTGTTTTAGATGCTGGAGCCGATATGCTTGAATTAGGAATACCATTCAGTGACCCACTTGCTGATGGTCCTATTATTCAAACATCATCTAATATTGCACTTAATAATAATGTTACTACTCATGATGTCTTAAAATATGCTGAAATTATTTCAAAGTATTCTGAAAAACCCATAATACTAATGGGCTATGCAAATCCTATCAACAAATACAATAAATTAAATTTCTTTAATGATGCTGCTAATGCAGGTGTGAAAGGTTTAATTGTTCCAGATATACCGCTTGAAGAATATGATTCCTTCTATGACTGTGATACAAAAAATTTAGATATAATTTTGCTTACAACTCCCACTTCAACAAATGAAAGAATAATATCTATTGATAATAAAAGCAAAGGATTTGTTTATTGCGTTAGCGTTACAGGCACTACAGGAATAAAAGATTATTTCAGCAATGAGACATTTGAAAATCTTAAACGAACTTATTCTTTAATCAAAAAAAACAAAATGCTAATTGGTTTTGGAATATCTAAACCAGATGATGTTAAAAATTTTTCTCCTTATTGTGATGGAGTAATTGTTGGGAGCAGAATTATTAAATCGATTCTTAATGGTGATACATTTGATGACACTTTAAAAATTATTCATGAATTGAGCACGGCATGCGAGGATTAGGTATCTATGAAATGCAGGATTGATGTATCATAATTGCAAAATTATAAGATTACAAAATTGCAATATTGAAAGATTACAAGAATGCAAATTGCAAGATTGCATAATTACACGATTTCGAAATTGGGAGATTTTGGTATTGAAGAGAATATTAGTGTTGCAGATTAAAGGTTATAAAGTAGCGAGTATAAATTTCTGCGGCTTGAATTAAGCCGCAGATTTTATGATAGAATGAATAAAATCAAAACTGCATTATCTCTCAACTCTTCCTGAACCGCCGCTTTTAACTAATTTTTCAACTTCATCTAAAGAGACTAAATTAAAGTCGCCTGGGATTGAATGTTTTAAACAGGATGCTGCTACTGCAAATTCTAAAGCATCTTTAGTATTTTCTTTTGTTAGTAATCCATAAATTAAACCACTTGCAAAAGAATCACCTGCACCTACTCTGTCAACAATTTCAAGATCATATTTTTTTGAACGATATGGAATTTTACAATCTTTATCATCTAGTAAAATTGCACTCCATCCATTTCTCGATGCTGAATAACTTTCTCTTAATGTAATTGCAACAGCCTTGAATCCATAAATATCTTTTAATTTTTTTGCAACATTAAAATATCCTTCTTCACTTAGCTTGCCAGATTCTATATCAGTAGCTTCTGCTTTAATTCCAAGACTCTTTTCAGCATCTTCTTCGTTTGCTATACAAACATCTACAAATTTCATTAAAGGTTTCATTACAGACTGAGCTTCTTCTGTAGTCCACATTTTTGCTCTAAAGTTTAAGTCGCAGCTTACTGTTACATTTTTTTCTTTAGCAATTTGACATGCTTCTGATAAAACTTCTTGAGCATTTTTCCCTAAAGCAGGTGTAATTCCTGTCCAGTGAAACCAGATTGCATTATCAAAAACTTTGTTCCAATCTACTTCTCCTTTTTTCATCAATGCAACAGCTGAATTAGCTCTATCATAAATAACTTTTGAAGGTCTTTGACTTGCGCCCGTTTCCAAAAAATAAATGCCAATCCTATCTCCACCTCGAACAATAAAATCATCTTTGACTCCAAATCTTCTCAAATGATTTACGGCTGCTTGCCCAATTTCATGTTTAGGTAATTTTGTTACATAATAAGATTCAAGCCCATAATTAGCTAACGATACAGCTACATTTGCTTCGCCTCCTCCGAAAGTAACATCAAAACTTTGTGCTTGAACAAATCTTGTAAATCCCGGTGTTGACAAACGAAGCATTATTTCACCAAATGTTACTACTTTTTTTGATTTGTCGATTTTGTTAAACATAGTATTCCTCTTAATTAATTTATTGTCTTTTTACTTTTCATATTTTTTTATCACAAGATATTTTAATTCAGTATCTCCAATATTTCTGATTCCATGCATGCTGTTTGGCGGACAGTAAAAGCTTGAATATGCTTTCCCAATTTTTGTTTCGCCATTAAGATAAAATTCTGCTGTGCCTTCTAATACAAAAAAGAATTCATCTTCAGCATGTTTATGCGGCGGATGGGTTGCCGAGTGAGGAGCGACAACACTTAATTTAAGTGTTCGTCCATCAAGAAAATTTTTATCAACAAACCAATATTGATAACCTACTTCCGTTTTTACAATTTTTTCTGGGTTAAACTCATTTACACAATTTTCAATTGTAAATTTTTTTGTAGATTGACTTGTATCTTTCTCTTGTGAAAATATTATTGACACAGGAACACAAAAAATCAAAAATAATTTTATTAAGTATTTCATTGTATCCTCTAAATTTAATTAATTTATTTCAGCATTGGATTAATACGATTTACAAATTGAAGTGGTAATCCAGCTGCATCTTTAAAATTCATTACAGAATCTCCAGACGGAGTCTGATAAATATCATTTATAAGTTTGGCTCCCTCTGCTAATAATTTTTCTTTCAAAGCTTTTAAATCTTGTACTTCAAAAGCAATATGTAAAGATGAATGAGTTATTTCATTAAAATCTATCACAGGTGAATCTTTATGCTGATAAAATTCAAACATAACATTTTTATTTTGGTCTGCTACAAACATACCAAATGATGGGGCTTTTCCTTCTCTCATAATAACCATATTCAAATTATCAACATACCATTTAGATTTTGCAGGTGAATCGGATACGTTAAATGCAATATGTTCAATGAAAATTCCATTTGCATTAATCATAGGTTTTACTCTTTGTACAAATTGAATTGGTAAGCCCCACGGATCTCTCAAAACCAGAACTTGGTCACCAGAATCAGTTTTTCTTATATCATTTAAAATTGCTGCACCAGCATTCAGTAATTTTTCTTTAATCATTCTAATATTAGATACGCAAAATGCAAGATGAAAAGAATCATAATTAAGATTAAGTGAATCAAGTGTTGGATAATCTTTGTTGTAATTGAATTCAATCATCATATGAATTGATGAATCAGCGACGAATGTGGAATAGTTTGGAGCAGTTCCTTCTCGAATGATTTTCATATTCAAATTTTCAGAATACCACTTAGCAGCGGCAATCGGGTCCTTTACATTTATCCCGATGTGTTCAAATCTTATAATATTTCCTGCTTTTTGGCAGCACGATTCTTGTTTTTTGCAGCCATCGTCTTTTGCATAAAAATAACTTGCAAAAGTTAATATAAAAAGTAATACGGTTGTTATCGAAACAAGTTTATTCTTTTCAAGAAACATTGAAATCACTCCTTTATTAAATTTAATTTAGTATTGTATTCTCAAATCATTTTTTCATTTACAGACTTCCATCAAAACTAAATCCAAGCAAAAATGTTCTTCCTGGCATTGGATATCCATCAATAATTTCATACTGTCTGTTTAATAAATTATCAATTTTGAAATACAATGAAAGTGGCTTAAATAAACTAATCCACGTTGATGCATTAAGTAAAGCATAACTTTGTTTTTTTTCTATTGAATTATTTGTTTTAATTGATGTATAGAGATTCGTAATAGTTTTTAATCCTATATTGAATGTGAATATTTTATAAACATAGTTAGCATTTGCATAAAATTGTTGTTGCGGAACACCAATTAACTTTGCCGAACTTTTCAAGTAACTATAGTTACTGTTTAATGTAAAATTTCTCGTTAAGAAATAACTTGCTTCGACTTCAAATCCTCGATTGGTCAATTTACTTATATTCTGGTTTTTAATATTTGGATAAACCCCGGTCATATTAATAAAATCTTTTCCTTCAATTAAATAAAATGCACCACTGAATGAAAGTTTATTTTTAAGCAATAAACTTTTAAAACCAACTTCATAACTCCAAAGTTTTTCTGGTTTCAAATCAATATTAGCACCAAACAGAAATAATTCATTCAGAGTTGGGCTTCTAAACCCTTCTGATGCAGATAAGTATAGAGATGATTTATCATCAATCAAATAACTTAAATTAAATTGAGGTATCAATAATGTTCCATAAACTGAATGGTTGTTTAATCTTAATCCGCCATTTAATGAAATTTTGTTAAATAAATTTTTGTTCAGGATAATGAACAAAGCTCTTTCTGTTATACTTTTATCAATCAACTGAACTTTATTTCGTGCAGAACCGCTATAACGTTTAATGTCGGCTCCGATTGTTATTAAACTTTTATCAATAAATTCAATGCTCTCATTGACTATTATTCCTAATGTGTTATCATTTGAATGAAATCCATCAAATACATCGTGTACACCATTATTAAAGAAAAATAAAACCGAACCTTCATGATTTGCATATCTATTTTTTATTGCCAAAGATAGATTTGCTCTTGTTACATCAGTCCAAACCGAATCATTTTTATATGGTTTGGATACAGGACCAGGATTAAAAGATTTCGTTGAATTGATAAAAGTATTAAAATCAATTGACCAAAAATTATTAATTAAGTATGATGAATTATAAATTCCTGAAATAGAATTGTAGCTTGATGATGGACGATTATCATTTGAATAATCTTTACTTATAGAAATTTTGTTTGTAAACTTATTTTTTTTGAAATCGATACTGCCTTTAATTTTGTATGAATCAAATGAACCATAATTAACATCGGTAAAAAATCTTAATCCTTCATGCTGGCTTTTTTTAGTTGTAATACATATTACTCCTCCCATTGCATTAGTGCCATAAATAACTGATGAAGGTCCACGTAACACATCGACTGCAGCTATTTCAGAAGATTGATAAATGTCTGCAATAGGATGCCCAAATATTCCAGCAAATTCTGGTCTGCCGTCAACAACAATTAATGTTTGTTGAATTCCATTTATCCCGCGTATTGAAATTTTTCCAGCTGCTTGTGAACCAATTCCGAAGCCACTTAGACCGTTTTCTGTAACAAACAAACTAGGAACTTTTCCACTAATCGAAGCAAGTAAAGCTGGCTTAATATCCTGCTTTATTTTTTCTTCGGATATAATTGAATATGCAGGAGTAAAATTCCTAAGTAATTGTTCAAATTTAGTTGCAGTTACAGTAATTTGCTTAAGTTCATAAGTTTTTGCAGTATCAGATTGTGCATGTAGAATTGTATTCAAAAAAATCACAAGAATAATAAATTTTATTTTCATTATTGCCCTTTCAAAATAATGATAAGAAATCTATGATTGAGATTATAAAATTGTCAAAGAAAATTATTCTACTTTTTTACCATTAATTATTACGTTTATTAATTTGAGTTCTTCTACGTTCTGCAAAGAATTTTCTTTTGCTACACCATCAAAATTACAATCAATAATCTGAACATTTCTTATTGGTGATTCTTTCAATCCAATAAATTCAAGTGCATATTCACTTTTCTTGCTTGTTACTTTTTCTACTTTAATATTTCTAAATATTGGTGGAAACTTTCCATCACTGCCTTCATTTGGATCATAGCGCATATTTAATCTAATAACTGCATTGCTAACTTCTCCAACTTCAACATTTCGCATGAAGATATTTTCAACTATTCCTCCTCTGTAGGAATTAGATTTAATTCTTAATGCTCTATCAAGATTTGGACTATCCATTTTACAATTTTCAATAAATACATTTCTGCAGCCACCTGAAATTTCACTTCCGATTGAAACTCCACCATGTCCATCTTTCATTACAGAATTTCTAACAATAATATTTTCACTTGGAATGTTAATTCTTCTACCATCAAGATTTCTGCCTGATTTTATTGCAATACAATCATCACCATTATCAAAATAACAACCATCAATTAAAATATTTTTGCTTGATTCAGGATCGCAGCCATCTGTGTTTGGACCTTCACTTATTGTTTTTACATTTTTTATTGTAATATTTTCTGAAAGGACAGGATGAATAATCCACATTGGAGAATTTGTAATTGTAATATCTTCAAGAAGAATATTTTTACATTTTATTAATTGAACAAAATTAGGTCTTAAATAATATCCTTTGCCAAAAACTCGTTTTTCAACTGGAACACCTTCATTATTCATTTTCATTAATCTTGGTCTTGAACTACTATCTCTTTGACTTGGCATTCCAGGAACCCAGCCATAATTTTTATTTCCATTCCATTTCCACCAATTTTCAGAACTTGCTTGACCATCTAAAATTCCTTTTCCAGTAATTGCAATATTCTCTTCTTCATAAGCATAAATCAGTGGAGAGTAATTATAACATTCAACGCCTTCCCATCTTGTAAATACAACCGGTAAATAATCATCAGGATTGGTACTAAATTTTATGACTGCTCCATCTTCCAAATGAAGATTCACATTGCTTTTAAGATGAATAGGACCGCCGCAATAATATTCACCTTTAGGTACAACAACTATGCCTCCGCCATTTTGGGAACATTCTTCTATAGCATTTTTGATTGCATCTTTAATATCTTTTTGTTCACCTTTCAAAAAATCAAGAACATTATACTTTTTATCTGGAAATTTAGGTGGGACAATAGTTTTCAAAATTTCATCAGCTTTTCTCCATTCATCCTGAGCATAATAATTAGCATAAAAGATTATAGAAAAAATCAGTAAAATTAATTTGACTTTTTTCATTTTCACACCTATTGATAAGTTAGATGAGTAATTTATAAGTATCAATTATGTTTTCTTGAACAGGTTCCACGTAAAATCAGCTCAGTATCGATAACAACATTTTTAGGCTTAAATTCATCTTGATTTTTAATATTTTCAAAAAGAATATCCATTGCATGTTTGCTTAATAAATTTGTTGGTTGGTCTACACAACTCAAAGGCGGGCAAAGAAATTCCTGAACTTTAGCATTACCAAAACAGATTAAATCTATATCTTCAGGGATTCGCAAACCAACTTCTTTAATTGCAGTATAAATCCCAAGAGCCACAGGGAAAGTTACAGCAAAAATAAATTCGGGCAAATTATTTTGCTTATAAAGTTTCATGAAAGCATCGTAACCATATTCTTCTCCAAAACCTCCTTCAATAACCCAATCAGGATTAATTTCAAGTCCATATTTTTCCATTGCATCTTTAAAACCTAATAATCTTTGTTTGCCAATGTTGATATTAGTATAACCTGCAAAGTGAGCAATTTTTGTGTATCCAAGTTTAATAGCATGTTCAACAGCCTTAAATGCACCACCCCTATCATCTACTGTAACTGTACTTATATTTTCAATTGGTGGAACTCTGTCAATAAATACAATTGGAATTTCTCGTTTCAAAACTGTTTCAAAAACTTCATAGCTATTTGTTTGCTGAGTAATTGAAACAATAATCCCATCAACTTTCATTGCAAGTAATGTATGAATGTGTTTTTTCTCAAGCTCTGCATCTTCTTGAGAAACAGTTAGAATAATTTCATAATTATGTTCCATCCCAATTTTATAAATATTTTCGATTATAGAACCAAAAAAGAAGTGAGCTATTTTAGGAACAACAACTCCAATTGTATTTGACCTTCTTGCAGATAAACTTCTGGCAATCAAATTTGGAGTATATTCAAGTTCTTCTGCAAGTTTTTTTATTTTTTTAGTTGTTTCGGGTGAAATATCGGGATGATTTCTTAATGCCTTCGATACTGTTACAGTTGATACATTCAATATCTTAGCAATATCACTTAAAGTAACAGGTTTTGATTTCATTTTTATGTTTTTAATAAATCTATCTATTAGTTTTTGTTAATTGAATTTTATTCTAATTACTAAAATAATGATTTTAACTGAATCATTCTTTAACTAAAATTAATTAAGAGGGATGACCAATTTATAGTCATCCCTCTTTGTAACATTTTTATTTAATTAAAGTCATCTTTCTTGTTATTGTTACTTCATCAGTTTTTAATTGATAGAAATAAATTCCACTCGATAATGTTTGACCTGAATAATTTTTTCCATTCCAAGTAACAGTATATTTACCAGCATTCTGAAGTTGATTGTTAACAAGTTTTGCAACTTCTTGACCAAGTGAATTATAAATTGTTAATGTTACATTGGAAGCTTTAGGTAAACTATATGTTATGTTGGTAGTTGGGTTAAATGGATTCGGATAGTTTTGTTCAAGTATATAATCTTTAGCTAAAATTAGATCTTGTTCAACACCAACTGTTTCTCCAGCTTCCCAGCGAACTTTTAAATCTGGGAACCAATTCAAATCGCCAACAGGGAATCCTCTTTCTGCACTATAATATGCTTCAACATTTGTACTATAAGAGCAATCGAGTGTATCTTCAAAATATTTATAAGTTCTTCTATCCATATCGTGCAGATTTTTATTCCATTTATCTGAAGGAGTATTTTTAGTTTTATTGCCGCCATCGGGACTTTCATACCATTCCATCATATTAACCATCAATCTTGGAATCTCTTTCAGTTTCAGATTAATTTTCTTAAAAGCAGTTGCAGCTGCAGCCCCAAGTCTGCTTTTAATATGAAGTGATAATGGAGATCCTTCGCCAAATCCATATTTTGTTAAAAAGTTTTGTCCTTCTGGAGAAATTACATAATAATTATTTTTTACAGTCCATTGAGTTGTATCGTTTGGTGCACTGAATATCCAAGTAATTCTGTTATTTCCATTAGCATAAGTTTCGCCAGTGTTAGCCCATTCTGCGGCTCTTGTAGCATCGGTAGAATCTTCACCTAATGCGAATGCATCGTAGAATAAATTATTCTTAATAATTACTTCTTTGCCAACATTACCTAAAGAAAGCAAACCATGGAATCCCATGCCATTTACAAATGAGTTATGTTCAATTAAGCAATATTGAATTCCGCCTGTACCAGCAAGTGGATTACTAAAGTTGTAATGTCTTACAACTCGGTCTTGATAATTTACAAAAGTATTATTAACAAGAATTAGTGAATCGCATGAAGCTTCTCTTAAATCAATTCCTTTCCCTGCTCCAAGATTAGAACGACCAAGGAAGCCCATGTTTGCAAATATTGTATTAGTTACCTTCACTTTTTTTGTAGCACTTCCGGTTCTAATATGCTGACCATTAATGTTATTAAAAATACAATCATCGATAATTATTGAAGAACCTTCTTGTGTAGTATTAATTATACCACCTTGCAAGTTATCCAGATAATCACTGCTTGCTTCAAAATAACCTGATACAGCAATGTTTTTCATTTCTAAATTTCCACCTTGAAGAACAAAGAGGTTTCCTGGTGGATTTTGTGGATTGCTTCCAGTTCCGGTTGGGAATTGATAAATAATTGGCTTCTTAGGACCGTTGCATACCAATCTTATCGTAACACCTTTAGCTACATTAAATTGTTCTGTGTTTAAATAAACTCCGCCACTCACAAGTTCATAAACGCGGTCAGGTAATACACCGTGATTAGCTGCTGTATCAGCCTTAATTTGTGCAATAAAGAAAGATTCGGGTGTACCATCATATGGTTTGAGTTTAAGAACATTTTGGCCAAACACAAATGATGTAAAAAATAAAATTAATAATGCAGATAGAATTAAGTTGTTTTTCTTATTCATGGTGCCTCCATGGTTTGTTGTTGAATAATATGTTTTTTATAATTCATAAAAGAACTAAATATTATAAATCTATTTTAACACCTAAATCAGCTGTTAAACCATAACGTTCACTTGTATTCAAAATTTTGTAACCATTTACACGATTGTAAACCAGATTTTCTTCTTTGATGTTTGTTAGATTATTAACATTCAAAAGGATAGCAATATGCTCGTTGAATTGATATTTAAGTGCAAAATCTAATCTTGTAAATGGATTTATTATAACATCACCCCTTCCACTTGGAGAAAATGACAAATTATATTCTGATTGATGGAACAATGAAATACGAGCAGAAACAGGACCAATATCATAACCTAATGCAATATTGCCAAAAAATTCTGGTTGATTTTCCAATTGCTGTTTAACTTCTATTGCACGTTCTGAATATTGAGGTACTTTTATTTTAACGCCAGGCAAAATTTCTTTTTCAACAAATGTTGTATCGGTCTTTGAACCTATCAGCCATGTTTCAGATCGAACAAGAGATGCATTATAACTTAAGACAAAGTTTCTAAGAAGTCCTGGTAAAAATGTGAAATTAATTTGATGTTCAAATTCAAATCCCCAAACTTTTGTTGGTTTTGGCGAATTATATGGAACTGTTAAAGCATATGTTCCGGTATGAAGTGTTTTCCATTTCAGTCCAAGGTAATGAAATAAAGTATCGCCGGTTGTATTAATTCTATTAAGCATATGGTACATATCTTTAATCTCTTTGTAAAATGCAGAAATTGAAATCAATCCAATTTCATTTCCATAGAATGATGTATTAATTTCATAGTTCCAAGCTTGTGCTGTTTTTAAAATTGGATTGCCAACAATTAATTGCTTATCGATACCAACTTGAGCCGGTCGCCATGCAAAATATTTACTCAATCTCATATTAAAATCTGGTCTTGCTAAAGCTTTATATGCTGCGATTCTGATGCTCATAAAATTTGTTGGCTTGATATTAAGATGGAAGTTTGGAAGATAAATTGTTTGAGTAAAGTTTGATGATGTATCTCTTGTTACACCAAGAGGAATTGGGAAACCACCAATTTGATTTGGAGAATATTTCGATTTATAATCATTATCTTCTCTTTCAATTCTCAACCCAGCAATAAAAGTTATGTTTTGACCAATTTTCAGAGTATTCATTATATAGCCAGCAGAAACACTTTCTGATATATCATAATAATTAGCTTGATTTGATGGATCTAAATTATACTCTCTTTTATTACCTGTTTTGTCAATTCCATTTTTATTTAGTTCATACCACTGATGCATTTTATCTCTATTAATTAAAGGATATAATTTATATGTGCCATATAAATCTCTCGATGCAGGAGTGTCATCAAGAAACTCAACAAAAGCTAACGTGTTATTTAGAGGATTTTGTAAGTATCTCTGATAAAATGCATCAAACAAAGTTCCGCTTAAATCTTTTGGTTGAATTTTTCCATCTGCTGTTAATTCATAAGGCTGCCAGTAACCCAGATAATATGGAGCATACTCTGATGTTGTTACATTTGATCTGCTTTTAATTTTATACTTAGCACCAAATTTAAATTCGCCAGACATTAAATTTCCAATTACATAATTTCTTGAAGCATTTAGAAAAGCAGTTCTTTCTTTTTCAAAGTTTCTTTGAGTATAGTAATAAGCTTCATAGAGAGTGGCTGTTCTAAAATTATTATATGCAAACGGAATTAATTTTTCTGGATTTGATTTCAAACTTGGAGTATTTGCCATCCCCGAAACACCAGCATTAGAAGGCTCATGAAAATCTATACTGTAATCAAACGGATAGTTGGCTTCTGATTGTGCAAAAGATAATCCCCAGTTTAACTTCAATCCGATTAAATTATTTTCACCTGATATTGAACTTGTATATGTTTTAATTTCCTGAACTCTATCTCTAAATGAATAAGTTACAGTTCCGCCTACTCCGCCACCAGATGGATAATCTCTTGAATGTATAATGTAATCTCGCTTTGTGCTGTTATAAACATTATTGATTTTAATATTACCTTCATCAGGAGTATTAATATCAAACATAATTCCACCGCCGTTGCGAGTTCTTACTTCATCTGTAAATTCAAGAGAGAAATCGTTGATAGCATAATCAGTTTGATTATTAATAGATTGGTCATAATCGAGGTCTATTTTTTCATTACTTCTAATTTTACTTTCTGCATTTGCATTTACACGGACTCCAATTAAATCCTTAAAGAATCTTTCGCCATACTTAAAAGAAAAATCATATTGTTTGAAGGAACTCATAATATCATTATAGCCGCCTTTTAATACTGCATTAATTTCTCTTAAAGAAGGAGCTTTTTTTGTTACCAAATTAATACTTCCAGCTATTGCGTCAGCATCTTTATCAGAAGTAAGTGCTTTATAAAGTTCAATTCCTGCAAGTGAACTTTGAGAAATTGTGCTCAAATCAAGGCCACGACTTTCAGCATCTGTTGATGCAATTCTAATACCATCGATCGTAACAGTTGTATATTTATCACTTAATCCTCGTAAAATTACTTTGTTAGCTTCACCACCTGAACGAAGGATTGATACTCCTGGAAGTCTACCAATTGATTCTGCAGCATTTGCATCGGGTAATTCTTTAATTTTTTCTTCAGATACTACATTAATAATCGTATTTGAAGCTAATTGTTGGTTAATTGCAGCAGCCTGCCCAACTGCCTGTGCTGTAATAACTACTTCAGTTCCTTCAATGACATCTGGCACCAGATTAAAATTGAAAACAACAGTTTTATTTTTCTGAATAACTACATCATAAATTTTAGGTTTATAACCAACATAAGAAACTTTAACTTTATATGTGCCTTCAGGAATTCTATTAATAACATACTTGCCTTCAATATCTGTTGCACTTCCTAAAGATGTTCCTAACAAAAACACATTTGCGCCTATCAAGCTTTCATTTGTAAGTGAATCGGTTACTGTCCCTCTTAAATTGCCCTGCGCATTTATAATCCCAAAGGTAAATAGTAAAATTAAGAAAGCATTTCTAATGTAATTCAGCTTCATACTTTTCTCCCTTTATGAACTTTGTTTTAATATGGTATTAAATTTGAGCAAAGGTAAGGTGCAATTAGAACAATAAAGTCATTGTTTACTTAATTGATAACTTAACTTGCCAAATTTTATTTTAATTGTCAAGCAAATTTTTTAAGATATTTTTAAATATAATATCTTTTATCCATTTATAAATAAAATGGAATATATTTTTTATTAAGGAGGCAATCAGAGATTTTATACAAAAATTTATTCAGCCTAAAAAGTTATACTAAAATTTTTGTAGTTAGCCAAAATGAGAGGTTTCTTTTTTGAAAGCATTATAATTTCCGATTATAATTATTAAGTAAGAGGGGACAAACTAAAAATTAGTAAACTTTAGTTATGCTGTTCAAAAAATTTTATTCCTTAGGATTATTAGAGCCGTTGTAATGTTTTTCATATGCATCAATAATATCTTTAACTAGTTTATGACGAACTACATCAGATTTATCAAAATAAACAAAACTAACACCATCAATATCTTTGAGAATTTCTTTTACCTGCACTAATCCGCTTTGTGAGTAGGATGGTAAATCAATTTGAGTTATGTCTCCAGTTATTATTGCTTTTGAGTTTGGACCTAATCTTGTCAAAAACATTTTCATTTGCATTCCAGTTGCATTTTGTGCTTCATCAAGAATTACATAAGCATTGTTAAGTGTTCTACCACGCATGTATGCAAGAGGGACTATTTCAATTATTCCTTTCTCGATATAATTTCTTAATTGTTCTGCGGGCAACATTTCTTCAAGAGCGTCATATAGTGGTCTAAGATAAGGGTCAATTTTTTCTCGAAAGTCACCAGGTAAAAATCCTAAACTTTCGCCTGCTTCAACGGCAGGACGAGCCAAAATTATTTTTTTTATTATCCCCTTTTTTAATGCTGCAACTGCAAGAGCAACTGCAAGATAAGTTTTGCCTGTGCCTGCAGGTCCAATAGCAAAGCAAATATCATTTTCTCTGGCACTTTTTATATACTTAATTTGATTTGGAGTTTTAGCTTTTATAACATCTTTTTTAGAATAGAGAACAATATTATCATATTCATTTTCATTAATAATTTCTTTCCCCTGAAGTGTTAAATCAATAATTGTTTCAACATCGGTTGGTTGAAGTTTGCCAGTAGTATTAAGCACAAAAACCATTTCCTTAAAAACTTTCTCGATAGCACTTACTTCTTCCTCTACACCTTGAATAATCACATTATCTCCGCGCACAATAATGTTGCTTGAGAATCTTTCTTCAATGGGTTTGAGATTAGAATCTCGATAACCCAGCAAAGAAATTAAATCAACATTTTCTAATTTTAATTGTTTCTCTATCTGCGTAGTTACCTCCTTTTTATAAAAAAAGCCCTCTTCATCACTAAATGAAAAGGGCTTTATGAAAATTATAGACTAACACTTTCTGAAAGTGTCACCCAATTACTTTGTTGTTTGTGATTGAGCTGGTGGAGCTGGTTTATAATTTCTTCTAATCTTATCATACTTAGCTTTTTCTTCTTCAGTCAAATTAGGAATTTTAAATACTTGTTTTGGATAAATCAAATCCGGGTTTTTAATTTGGTCTCTATTAGCTTTATAAATAATTGGCCATGCAAATGGATTATCATAATGTTCTTTCTTCTTTGCAATATTCCAGAGGCAGTCACCTTTTACAACTGTATAGTTAATTTCTTTTGGAGCTTCAACCCAAGCATCTAATTTTCTTTGGAGTTGGTTATGAACTTTATCGAAGAATTCTGGCAAAGCAGAAATTTTGTTTTTCTTCATTGCATCCAATTCTGCCTGACGGTCTGCTTTAGGAGCTTCTTTGTTATCAATTTTCTTTGTTAATGCATCAAGCTGATTTCTAAAATTATCTATATCAGCTTTTGAAGATGCTCCAACCATAGCATATAATTCTTTCATGCAATCATCATAAGTTTGTAATTTTTCACTTGTAGCTTTTAAATCAGCAACTTCTTTTTTGAGAGCATTTAATTCAGTTGTTAATGAAGCTTTTCTTTCTGTAAGACGATTAATTTCGTTCTGCCACTCCTCTTTTGTTAATTCTTGCTGCTGCGCAAAAACTTCAGCTGAGAGGAGCATTAAAGCTGTAATTGCCAATAAAAATTTGTAAACTTTCATCTATTCCTCCTTTTTTAGATTATTAAACTTTTTGAATTATAAACCAAGTTTTTCGAGATTCTTTTTGGTCTCTGCTTTTGCTTTTGCGCATTCATCAAGCTTAGCATTCTTTTCAGCAATTTCTCTTTCGAGGGCAGCTTTTTCACTCTTCAATGAATTAACTTCTTTCTCAAGTGCTTTTACTTCTGAACGAAGAGCTTCTAATTCAGCCATTTGTTCTTCGGATACACCGCTGCAGCCAGTAACGCTAAGCATTCCAGCAAATAAGGCTATAATTAGCCCGCTGCTTAAGATTTTCTTAATATTTACCATATGCTTCTCCTTTTAATTTGTGAATAATTGAATTTTGGAATTCGATATTGATGAACAAATTTATTTGAAATTGCTAACAAATCTCTTATAATTTATCTCAAATATAATTATTTTCTTTACAAAAGAAAGCAAAATCATATTTAATTATCAAACAAGTTTATTAAACCAGCCTTTTTTCAACCAAACTTGTGTAATTGTTCCCAGCAATTATGATATGGTCAAAAACCTGAATTTCCAACAGCTTGCCTGCTTCTATCAATCTTTTTGTTAATAAAATGTCTTCTCTGCTTGGGTCCGGATTTCCACTTGGGTGATTATGAAGCAAAATTATATTTGCAGAATTATTTTCTATTGCAACCTTAAAAACTTCCCGTGCATGAACCACGCTTGAATTCAAATTTCCAACTGATATTAATTCATTTTTTATAATTTTATTTGCAGAATTTAGGCATAGAACATAAAATTTTTCTTTTACTTCGTCTCTCAAGAGTGGGATGAATATTTCTGCCACATCGGAAGGTGATGTAATTTTTTTATTTGAAAACCATTTTTTCTGAGCATCGGCTCTGCGGCTGATTTCGAATGCTGCGATGAGAGTAGCTGCTTTATCTTTTCCAATTCCAGGAAATTTTTTAATTGCATCAATAGTTTGCATTGATAAAATATTCAGATTACCATATTTGCTGATTAGACTTTGTGCAATTTGAATTACATTTTTCCCTTTTGTACCTGTTCGAAGTAATATAGCAATTAGTTCTGCATCAGATAAACTCTGTGCCCCTCTTAAAATTAATTTTTCTCTTGGCCGGTCGTCAATAGGTAATTCTTTTACCTTCGACATTTTATTCCCATTCAATTGTTGATGGCGGCTTAGAACTTATATCATAAACCACACGATTAATTCCTTTAACTGAACGGATAATTTTATTGGCAGCTTTTTCTAAAAAGTCATGGTCAAATCGAAACCAATCTGCTGTCATTCCATCGGTTGATGTAACAGCTCTTAATGCTAAAACATTTTCATAAGTTCTAGCATCCCCCATAACCCCAACACTTTGCACTGGAAGCAGAACAGCAAAAGCTTGCCAGATTTTGTTGTAATAACCATCTTCGTGCAAAAGATTGATAAAGATATCGTCTGCTTCACGCAATATATCCAATCTTTCTTTTGTTACTTCTCCTAAAACTCTAACAGCAAGTCCTGGCCCTGGAAATGGATGACGATTTATAAACATTTCTGGTAATCCGAGTTCTCTTCCAATTGCTCTTACTTCATCTTTAAATAATTCACGAAATGGTTCAATCAGTTTCAAATTCATCTTTTCCGGCAGTCCGCCGACATTATGATGTGTTTTAATTGTAACTGAAGCTCCTTTGACCGAAACTGATTCAATTACATCTGGATAAAGTGTTCCTTGAACTAAAAATTCTGCATCAGGAATTTTTTTTGCTTCTTTTTCAAATACTTCTATGAAAGTATTACCAATTATTTTTCTTTTCTTTTCTGGGTCAACAACATTTTTTAATCTTTCTAAAAATAATTCCGAAGCATCAATAAAAATTAATTTTATGTTAAAATTATCACGGAATAACCTAACAATATTTTCACTCTCGTTTTTTCTCATCAATCCTGTATCAACATGAATGCATATTAAATTTTCCTTTAATGCTTTATGAACTAATACAGCTGCAACTGAAGAATCCACTCCTCCGCTTAGTGCACAAATTGCTTTTTTGCTGCCAACTTTTTCTTTTATTTCCTTTATTGATGATTGAATAAAATTTCCCGGCGTCCAATCTGCATTACAATTACATATATTGAACAGAAAATTTTCAATAATTTTTTTGCCGTCTTTTGTATGTGCAACTTCCGGATGAAATTGTATGCCATAAATTTTTTTTGCAGAATTTGATATTGCACAAATTGGAGAGTTCTCGGTTCTCGCAGTTACATTAAATTCTTCTGGCATTTCAGTTATATAATCACCGTGACTCATCCACACAATAGAATTATCTTCAACATTTTTTAACAATTCATCTTCGTGCAAAATCTGAATTTGAGCTTTTCCGTATTCTCTATTTTTTGCAGGTTCAACTTTTCCATTATGATATTTTGCAATCAGCTGCATTCCGTAGCAAATCCCAAGTATTGGAATTCCAAGCTCAAAGATTTTTTTATCAATTGTTAAAGCCCCTTCATCGTAAACGCTCATTGGACCACCCGATAAAATTATTCCTCGGGGCTTTTCATCGATTATCTTTTCTAAAGGAAAATTATTTGGATGAATTTCAGAATAAACATTCAATTCACGAATTCGGCGTGCGATTAGTTGTGTATACTGAGAGCCAAAATCAAGAATTAATATTTTTTGTGGATGAGTCATAAATTAAATTGCTATAAAAAAATTAATCATCCAATCAACCTAATTGAGATTTATAAGCTTCTGCATCAAGCAGTTCATTCAATTGCTCTGGATTTGTTAATTCAATTTTAATAATCCAGCCTTCCCCATAAGGGTCGGAATTAATCAATTGCGGTTCATTATTAATTTTAGGATTAATCTCAAGCAGCTTCCCATCAACAGGGGCATACAAATCACTTACGGTTTTAACAGCTTCGATTGTACCGAATGGTTCATTCATTTTAATTTCTTTTAAATCTGGTTTGATATCAACAAACACAATATCACCAAGCTCGCTTTGAGCAAAGTCGGTAATTCCTATAAATCCAATGTTACCATCGACTTTAATCCATTCATGGTCTTTTGTGTACTTTAAGTTATTGGGTATGTTCATAAATCCCTCTTAATATTGTTTAAATATTTGTCTATAAAAGAAGTATCAAAGTCACCTTCAATAAACTTTTCGTGTTCTAAAACTTTTTTATGGAAAGGAATAGTAGTTTTAATACCTTCAACAGTAAATTCTTCAAAAGCTCTTCGAGCACGAGCTATAGCATGTTTTCTATCTGTTCCCCATACAATTAATTTAGCAATTAATGAATCATAATAAGGTGGAATAACATATTCATTGTAAATATGAGAATCTACTCTTACACCAAATCCACCAGGGAAATGGAGATATTCAATTCTGCCGGGACTTGGTCTAAAATTATTTTCTGGGTCTTCTGCGTTAATTCTAAATTCAATTGCATGACCTCGAGGTTCTAAAGGAGGGTCGGCAATTTTTTCTCCAGCTGCAATTAAAATTTGTTGCTTAATCAAATCAAGATTTCTTACCATTTCAGTAACTGGATGTTCAACCTGAATTCTTGTATTCATCTCAATGAAATAGAAATTAAGATTTTTATCGACAATAAATTCAACAGTTCCAGCCCCTTCATAATTTACAGCACGAACACCTCTTAATGCAGCTTCTCCCATTTTTTCGCGGATTTCTGGTGTAATCAAAGGAGAAGGTGATTCTTCAATTAATTTTTGATGTCTCCTTTGAATTGAGCAATCACGTTCTCCATAATGATATGCATTGCCATGTCTATCACTTAAAATCTGTATTTCAACATGGTGAGGATTTTCAATATATTTTTCAATATATAAATCGGGCACACCAAAAGCTGCTTCAGCTTCTGTGCTTGCTGTTTGGAATAATTTTGGCAAATCTTTTTCTTCCCAGACAATTCTCATTCCTTTGCCACCGCCTCCAGCCGAAGCTTTAAGCATAACTGGATAGCCAATTTCCTTTGCAATTTTTTTTGCTTCTGAAATATCTTTAACAACACCATCACTTCCTGGAACAACCGGAACGCCAACCTTCTTCATTGTTTCTTTTGCAAATGCTTTGTCTCCCATTTTTCTAATTGAATCTGCAGATGGTCCAATAAACTTTATATTCGAATCAGCGCAGATTTCACTAAATTCTGCATTCTCGGCAAGAAATCCATAACCTGGATGAATTGCTTCGGCACCAGTTATTACTGCTGCAGAAATTATGTTTGGGATTTTCAAGTAACTTTCTGAACTTGGTGGCGGACCAATGCATACAGCTTCATCAGCAAAAATTGTATGTAAGGATTCCTTATCCGCTTCGGAGTAAACAGCAACAGTTTTTATCCCCATTTCTTTACATGTGCGGATAATTCTTAATGCTATTTCTCCTCGATTGGCAATTAAAATTTTTTTGAACAATATAACCTCTCAAAAGTTAGACGAACTACATAGTTTCAATTAAAAAAAGAGGTTGATTATATTCTACAGGTGTGGCATTTTCGACAAGTATTTTAACAATCTTTCCACTCACATCACTCTCAATCTCATTCATCAATTTCATAGCTTCTACAATGCATAAAACAGTTCCTGGCGAAACTATATCACCTACCTGAACATATGGGTCGGCATCTGGTGCAGGTGCTCTATAAAATGTTCCAACAATTGGAGACCTGATTTCATGTAAGTTCGATTTCTTTTCTTCTTTTGATTCCAGCAGTTTTGGTTCTTCTTGAACAGTGTTTGTTGCAGGAACTTGCGCTACTACTTCTGGAATTGCAGCAGGAATTTGCTGGAATACAGCTTGAGTTCCCGTATGTGAGTTCTTTGATATTTTGATTTTCAAATCACCTTCTTGAACAGAAAATTCGGTGATTTCACTTTGCTCTACAATTTTAATCAGCTTCTTAATTAAATTAATATCCATGTTCTTTCTTATTTTGTTTTATAATTTTTTTATAGAAGGGATAAAGTCAATTATACATATTAAAGATAGGAAATGCAAAAATGATATACACTTATTTATATCTGATATATCTTTCATTAAATTTATTCCCAGTAAGCAATGAAAATATATTCAGCACATGCTATAAAATCAAGTTAATAAATTAAAATCAACTTTCAACTTGAACTATATATCTCTCAACTTCTCTTGCTTCCGGGTAATTTTTATAATCTTTTTTAATTAATTCAAAAATTGTTTTTGCTTCGGACTTTTTATTTAATCTCAGCAAATTAATACCTGCTTTAAGCAAATAATCTGCATTCAAAGGATTTTCTTTTGAAATCTTTGCTGCATCTTTGTAAGCATCTACAGCTTTTTCATATTCTTTTTTTGTTTCATAATATGCAGCTTGCCCTGCTAAGGAAGCAGCTTTGAATAATGGGTTTGAACCATCATAATCTTTAAACATTTCATAAGCACTATCAATTTTGTTTAGGAATAAATAGCAGTTAGCCAAATAAATTTTTGCTGTTTCTCCCTGCTCTGTGCTGCCATAATTTTCTACAATGCTTTTTAATCCAACAATATTTTGAGCCTTTATTCCTTCAATAGCTTGTTGATATTGGCCTGCATCGTAAAGAGGAATTACTTTGGCAAGCAAATTTGCTGCAGTTAAATTATCACTTGAACGCTTATTAGAATAAATTACAATTGATACCACTATTAAAGCAACAGCTGCTAAGGCAATTAAAATTTTTGCCTGATGTTCTAAAAAGAAATTATAAACTTTGTAGTAAGTTGTAACTAAGGTATCTTGTTTAATTTCCTTTTTGGTAATTTTTTTCTTTTTTTCTAACACGTTCACCTCTTTATGATATTTTCAAAAAATTCGGCGTGAAATTTAGCAAATATTATAGACCAATTCTAATATGATTTGAAAAAATCCATGGATTTTCATTTAAATATACTTCAACTCTATAAGCACCTGATTCTTTTACATCAAATTCCAATTCAGATGAATTTTGCTTTTCAATAATTTCACCATTTCTGATTAATCTGATTTCTGCTGTTTGATTTGGAAGTAAAATTTTCAATTTCGTTCTTTCAGTAAGAGGTATTGAATCACCCATCTGATAAATTTTAATTCCATCATCAGCATAAAATCTAAATCCTTTTGAATCACCATAATAATAATTAGCTACATAACATCTCCCAGTTTCAAGAGCTTCATAAATTATTTTTTTTGTTTCATTTTTATCATTACCGGGTGATATTTCTTTATCAACCAAAATATTTGTTCTAATTGACCTGAACATTACTTTGTATGGAAAAACTTCTACTTCAAAAAATCCAAGTAGATTTACTTTATGTGCATGAGCATCAACTCCGCCAATTCCAACAACTCTTCTTTTCAAATTAAGCTTATCCCAAAGTTCTAATGTTTCTTTTGGTGGTGGTGTAATTGATTTCAAAGGATGGACAAAATAATTATACTTATTTTCTTCAGTTAAACCTTCCATCCAGACAGACATGTGATTCCAAATTTCTATTCCTGTAAACTCATCTGTATCCCATTCTGTCCATGGGTATGGTGGATGTTTTTCCATTGAATTTCTTTTTTCATGCGGATGCGCAATAAATCCAAGTCCACCTGCTTCTTTAACTTTATGAACATATTCTTTTGCAGGAAGTCTTGTAGAATAAGCTTCGTTAATATTAAATGCCAATAAATGATTTTTATTTTCTTTATCATTTATTTCACATCCAACAAGAAGAAAAGTTTTATCATACCAATCTTCATAACCTTCATGAAGTGCTCGCAAAGTATTGTGGTCAGTTAAAATAACGTAATCAAGTCCAGATTCTGCAGCATACTTTGCAATTTCCTTTACATCGCCTGATCCATCAGAAAATATAGAATGCACATGTATTGCACCTGTGTATTCAAACATAAATTACCTTTCTAATAAAGGCAGGCAGTTATTCTGATTTGAATTTTTCAGCTGTTAACCTCAATTAATGTTGTGTATTGAGTTGTTTGTTCTTTAATCAAATCAGAAAGTTTTGTCATTAAAATATCAATTCGTTCATCCTGATTATCATCAAAATTTTCAAAAGCTTCTTCTGAAGAAAAAATATAGACTTCTTCAAAATTATTTGGTTTATTTTTTTGTTCATAAACAGAATAACTTTCCAAGCCTTCTGCCTTTACTAAAGTTTTTAGTTCACGAACAATATCAAGATATTCATTTCTTTTTTCTGGGAAAATGTTGTAACGAATTGAAAAAATTACTTTGCTCATGTATTCCTCATTTAATTAATAATTCACCTTTAAAAACTGCAACTGCTGGTCCTGTCAGTGACAGGTCTTTGAATGATTTATTTTCAATTTTAAAATCTACTATGAAAGTTTCTCCAATTTTTGTAATTAATTTAATTGGTGGTTTAATGTCGTAATTCAAAAAAGAAATTAATGCTGATGCAACACTTCCTGTTCCGCAGGCTAATGTTTCGTCTTCAACACCTCTTTCATAAGTTCTGATTTTTATTAAGTTGTCTTGAATATCAATAAAATTAACATTAGTCCCTTCAGGTTCAAAATCTTTTGAATATCTTATATCTTTTCCAATTTGATAAACAGGAACATCATTTATATCATCATAATATGAATCGAGTCGTTTTGGATTTTTTAGAATATCTGAAATTTTAATCACTACATGCGGTGCACCAACATCTACATAAGATGCATTAATCAATTGTTCTTCAGCTTTTATCTTAAAATTTGTTTTTATCTTTTTTGGTTCGTTCAGATAAAACTTAACCAATTTATCATCAATAATTTCACCGCTGTATTCAATTCCATTTACTGAAAATTTTACTTTTTCTTGATTAATTCTTCCACTTATAAAAGCATATCTTAATGCACATCTTGCTCCATTTGCACATAAAACTCCAGATGTTCCATCGGAATTAAAATAATCTAATTCGAATGGATAATTAACTGAATCAGAAAAAAGCAAAACTCCATCGGCACCAATTCCTGTTCTTCGATTGCATACATTTTGAATAAAAATGTCATCCATTTCAATAGAAGGATTTAATTTCCTATCGAATAAAATGAAATCGTTGCCTGCTGCTGTCAATTTTGTAAATAAAATATTTGTAGACAAAAAGTTATTCATAGCGATTTCAAATTTAAGGCAATAAAGAACTGAAATCAACGAAAAAGGTTATCTGGCATGATTTTTTATGGAAAGTATCTTAATAATCAAAGCAATAAATTGCTCTCAATCTATGCTGAAGGTAACTCTAAACTTAGACCCTTTACCTTTATTGCTTTCTACTTCAATTTTTGCTTTGTTTATGTCGCAATAGCTTTTTACAAGCGCAAGGCCCAAACCTGTGCCATCATAAGTTCTTGAATAGCCTTGTTCTTCTTGATTAAAGGGCTCAAATAAATGTTGCAAAAAATCTTCACTCATTCCAATTCCAGTATCTCTAACTTCTACAAAGATTTCTCCTTTTTCATTTTTATCTAAATTTATTTCTACTTCTCCAGTGTTAGTATATTTAAGTGCATTATCAATCAGATTGGAAAAAATTTGTGCAACACTGTAATCATCTGCAATTATTTTTGCATCATCAACTTTATTATTAAAAATGAATTTCAAATTTTTCTTTTCGGCAAGTAGCTTATATTCCTCATATAATGAAGGCAAAATATTTTTTCCAAGGTCTATTTCCTTAAAAATTGGTTCATAAGATTTTGTTTGGAGTTCTGAGACATTCAGGATTAAATCAATTGTTCTCATTATTCTTTTATTTGCAAGTTCAATCCCATCAAACAACTCACATATTTCATCATCTGGATTTTTGCACAGTTCTTCTTTTATTAATTGGAGATTACCCATAATAATATTAATTGGTGTTCTTATTTCATGAGACATTTGTGCCAAAAAATTAGTTTTCATTTTTTCTGATGTAACAGCTTTTTCTTTTGCTTCAATTAATTCTTCAATTAATTTTTTCTTTTCTGTTATATCTTGAATAACACCAAACACAGTTTGGGAATCCTTGTCATAAAAAGCAACTGAATGTATATCCCGAATTTCTCCTGTATCAACTTTTTTAATTTTGAACTCTACATCATAGGGAATATCGTTTTCAATTAAATTTTTGAGTGCATTATCAAGAAGATTTCTATATTCGGGTAAAGGCATTTTTTTGATAAGCTCAAAATCAATTTCCTCTCTATTAACACCATAAATCAACGCAGCCCCTTTTGAAGCTGATATTTTTTTTGTATTAAGATTAAGTTCCCAGTTACCAGTTTTTGATGCAATTTCTGCTCTGTTTAATCTGTCATAACTTTTCTTAAGCAATGCTTCTGCTTTTTTCTGTTCTGTTACATCACGGGCAATTCCATGCAACCCAATAATTTTTCCATCTTGATAATGCGGGACTTCATAAACTTCAAGCAATATTTTTTCATTTTTTGAATTATAAATTTCGATATAGATTGGATATTCACACTTTTCACCTCTAAGCATTTTTCTTGTGTTTTCTCTTGCCTTCAAATTTACTGGTGAATCCGTTAGAAACCAATTATTTTGATTAAGCCATTCTTCAACTTTATGACCTGTAATTTGTTCGACTGAGGGAGATATATAAGTTATTCTTCCTTCAGTATCATGTGAATAGAAGAAGAAGTATGAAGTGCCTTCTACAAGCAGTCTCATCTTTTCTTCATTTTCTTTAATCACAGCTTCCAATAATTTTCGTTTGGTTATATCGGTTATGAAACCTTCAAGATAGAGCAATTCCCCACTCTCTGAAAAAATTCCTCTTCCTCTTTCCCAAACCCATTTCATCTCATGAGATTTTGTAATGATTGGGTATTCATATTCAAAGTATTTTCTTTCAGCAAGAATTTTCTGCCATTCTTTCCACAACAATTGTTGATATTCTGGATGAATAATGTCGTTAAAAGCTACAACACTATTGTTAATAAACTCTTCTGGTTTGTAGCCTGTTATTTCTTCACATTGCTTTGATATATAAAACATTGTCCAATTTTTATCATTAGCACATCTGTAAATAAAACCAGGCAAATTATCAATCAGTGTTGATAAAAATCTTTCATTTTCCGAAATCTTTTCTTCTGCTTCCTTTCGTTTCCTATCAATCTCTAAAGTATAAATTGCATACGAAATATCGTTGACAAGTTCTGTTAAAAGTTTTAATTCGTTTTCATCAAATAAATCAGTATCTTCAGAATAAAGATGTAAGCACCATCTTACATCATTCATAAAAATAATCGGGAATAGAGCAAATGACTTGAAATTATACTTATCTGCTGCTTCTCTTATTAATTTGAATTTATTCTCTTCAAAATTGTTGACGATATAATAGCTTTTAGAATTTTTTATGAAATCAATAAATTCCTTCTTTGCAATTATATTTTTTATATCAGTTTTTATTTCGTCATCAGGGAAATTGCCTTGTGAATGAATAGCAATTGGAGTTATTGAGTTATGTTCTTCATCTGTAATTTCTCCTATCCAGGCTAATTTAAATTTGCCTACTTTAACTGCAATACGACATGTTTCATCAAAAATTTTTTGTCTATCTTGTGTTCTAACAATCATCTGATTAATATCGCTCAGCACTGCATAAATCCTGTTCAATCTTTTAATTTCATTCTCAGATTTTTTAAGCAAAGAAATATCTTGAAGCGAAGTTAAAATATATTCTTCATTTTCAATTTCAATTACATCACTATTTGCTAAAACAATTAATTGATTTTCTGTTTTTGTATTTAATGTAATTTCATAATTTCTAATATGATTATTACGCTTAATTTCATTCACTAATAATTGAAATGAATCTTTCTCCTTTATAATTCCAGCTTCAAATACATTTTTCCCAATAACTTCTTCTTTAGAATAGCCAAGTAAGTCTGTCCATGCTAAGTTTACATCTGTGTATTTTAAATCAGGCAATTTTAATAATTCCACTGCAACAGAAGTTTTTTGGAACAATGTTGAAAATTTCTTTTCGCTTTTAAGAAGTTTTTCCTGAAATAATTTTTGATTTGTAATATTTCTTATAACCACTACAACATTATCATAAAGACCTGGGGACATTCGTGCTTCATAAAATTGTATTCCGGCAGTCATTTGTAATTTGTATTCATAAATCTGCATTTCTTTTTTGCTTATTGCTTTTTTAATATTCTCCATAGTCAAATCAGCAAGAAACGGCGGCAGTACTTCTTTTATATTTTTACCGATAAATTCTTCTGGCGGAAGATATAATTCATCTACGGAATAAGTTTTATAAGATAGAAATTTTCCATTCTTATCAATTAAAAAAACAATATCCGGAATGGCTTCGAGGATTGCACGATTTACTGATTCACTTTCTTTTAATTCTTTATTTATCTTCAAATTAATTTCGTGGTCTAAGAGAATTTTCCCAATTAATATGGTTGCGACTGGATAGAAAATTATAACGGTTAGACCCACAGTTTGCAATGCTTGTGATGTATAACCTTTGGGCAGCAAAATCATTAATAAAATCATCAATGAATGAACAATAATTCCAAAGAGATAGAGATTAAGATTGTTGAGGTGAATTTTGTTTTTTTGTCTAAGTGAATAAAAAATTAATCCAACAATAACCGAAGAAGTAATAACAGAAATTCCCATTAAAACTCCACCGCCGCCAAGATAAATTCTCATTGCTGCAGCCAATATTCCCGCAATAATTCCAGATAAATTGCCAAAGAAGAGAGCACATAAACTTAGAACAACTGAGCGGCCATCGAAAATTATTCCTTTAGATAGGACAAAAGGATTTAACATAGCGAGAACAGCAATCAAACCAAAAGTTATACCTTGAAGAATTTTACCAGCTAAAGTATCCCTGTTCCATCTAACATCAATAAAATTAGAAATTACACTGGCTGCAACAAGAACAGATAAGTTATAAATTATCTGAACAATTAACATGCAGCCCCCGTAAAATTTTTAATCAATAGATTTCCTATAAAAAATTTCTCTTAAACGATTATCGATTTTCTAATAAAAAGTTTTATGCATTTAAGTTATATTTAATTTCATTTTGAACTTAATCAGTTTATACTAAACATTCAATAACAAAATAGATAACTGGAATTAAAACAATAAGCAAAAAGCAAAAAAGCAAGAAAAAGTTCATTTTATATGTAATAGTATTTTAGAAAAGCTGATATGAAAAGATAAAGTTGTTGGTTCCATTGAATGATGAAATAGGGGGAGAAATAATTTAGAATTGGTATTAAAGTAATTTTAGGAAGTAAATAAATTTTGTGGAGGTGCGGGGAGTCGAACCCCGGTCCGAAGTTACCTTTCAATGAACGTCTACGCACATAGTCTGTCTTTTGAATTTCGCCCTGTTAACATCGACAGACAGATTTTAACAGGACTATTCCGTTAGAATTTCGCCTTGTCTACACGGACACTCGACTCGGCTATCGTATCATTGACGACGCTCTGTTAAATCCCGATACGAAAGGATTTAAAGAGCGGCTGCTGTTTTTTATTAAGCAGCTAATGCGTAGTTATATTCGCCATTTATTTTTTTACCGTCGTTTAACGTGTCTACGGTGAACACGGTGCGCAGTTCAAAGAACCAGTAACCCCGTCGAAACCACGTCACCCCCAAACTTTTAACAGGGGCTGTCATTATTTCAAGGATTCCATTTTATATCTTCAATCCCGCTGATATAATTTTCATATCTTGCAAGAACAAATAATAAGTCTGAAAGCCGATTCAAATATACTTCAATTTCTGGATTAATTTCTACTTCTTTAATTAATGAAACTACCTCTCTTTCTGCTCTTCTGCAAACTGTTCTTGCTAAATGCAAGTAAGCCGAAGCTTTTGAACCGCCAGGTAAAATAAAATTTTTCAACTCAGGTAGTTTCTCATCATACTTGTCAATTAACGCTTCTATTCTTTTTGTAAAATTATTATCAACTCTTACAATTTTAACAGATTTATTATTTGGTGTTGCTAAATCTGCTCCAATTGTAAAAAGTTCGGACTGTATACTTCTTAATTCTTCTTTAAGTTCCTCAGATTTTAATTCTGTTACAACTATGCCAAGTATAGCATTTAGTTCGTCAACTGTTCCATATGCTTGTATGCGTTGATTATCCTTCCAGACTCTCTCGCCACCAAGCAGTGATGTTTTCCCTTCGTCTCCCTGTTTTGTATAAATTTTCATCTTTCGAACGGTAGTGTTACAATTCTTAGATTTAATTTTTTCTTGTTCATCAGACATTCAAAATTTTCTTTATCTAAAAATTTTTTTCGAATTACAGCCAGTCCAATTTTTTTATTGAGCAATTCAGAATTTACAACACTTGTAATGATTCCAGCATTTTCTCCTTCTAAATCAGTTACTTCACCAGTTAAAACATTATCTCCATTTTCAAAAATTACACCACATAATTTTCTCTGAACTTTATCATAAGTATCAAGTCTTGCAACAACCTCTTGACCGATATAACAACCTTTTGTAAAGCTTACTTCATTTAATAAATTTATTTCATGTGGATTAAAATTAAGATTTATTTCTGATGTATCTGGAATTCCCATTTCAACTCGGAAAACTTGATATGCATCTTCACCAACAAAATTCAGGTCAAATATGCTTTTGTTTTCCAAAATATAGTCGATAAAATTTCCAAGTACATTTTTTTCTAAAAGAATTTTATAAATGTTCAATCCATTTTCTTTATGCAAAAACAAATCGTATTTCAAATTATCATTTGATATTGACAAAACTTTATTTTCATTTAATGAATTATAAAGATTGTTCATCTCATTCGATTGCTCACTTAATATCATTGTTAAAAATGATTCTGTTTGAGGACCAATAATTTCAACTAAAATATATGATGAAGTAATATCAGTTGTTTCAATTTCTTCTGTTATAATATATTTATTAATCCAGTTAAATAATTTTTTCGAATTATCCTGCAGACCTATCAAGACAAAATAATTATTCAAATTCAACAAAGTTGTTCTGTCAATAAATCTTCCTTTTTCATTTAAGAAAAGAGTATTGATTTTCTCAAATGCTTTGAGATTTCGCAAATCATTAGTAGAAATTCTGTGAAGAAAGTCGATTGTGTCATTCCCCTTCAACTGAATTATCACAGGATTATAAAACCTTATCCCAACACCATATCTTAATGAATTGTATTCTTCCTTAAAATTATTTATCACTTTGATTAAAGAATCTTCACAAACACAATTTTTGAATTTATTTTTTAATATTTCATTTACATTCAATACTGAAAATTCCTCCTGATACATAAATCCTCTCATAATTATTTTTTTGATTCTAAAAAAGTTAGTTATTAAAGATTGTGAACAACTGAGTTAAGGAAATTAATACTTTCTAAACCAGCGGGGATTTTTATCTGTAATGTACAATTGTCTTTTTTCACTCCAATAAAATGGTATTGAATCCCGCACTCTGATACGCATTGAATCTTCTATAAATCTGTATTCATAATAATCGGGATATTTATCGTTATTAATATTAGCTAAAGTTCTTTTATGTACAATGCCTGTATAAGTTTCGAGCAAATGCGGTGGTTTGCGCCATCCATCAATCATGAAAAAATTATATCTTCTGTTGCCTGAAATAATTCCATCTTCGTAATAGAGTTCAACATATTTAATATTCTTGGGCGCCCATGTTTTTATTGACATTCTGCTAAATCCACCATGAATTGGGACCTCGGCTTCCCAGATTTTTTCGAATTTATTTTCTTTGCATTCAAACAAAGTTAAATAGAAAAAAGCTGTTCCTAATTTTGTGCTGTCGAGTGTAACAAAACTTGATTCATATCCTTGAACATTTTTTTTCTCTATAAATCTTTCGGTTTCTTTTGAACGAGCGATTAATGCAAGAATAAAATTTCCACCATCATTAAAATAAATTACTGCATTTTTAGGAACACCATAAATTGTAGAAGGTTCATTTTCCATTAAATAAGTTCCTGGAGGATAATTTTCAAGGATATATTCTTTTAATGCAATTGTATCGCATGGGAATCTATTCTTTGCTTGTTCTTTTGCTACCTCAATATTGTATTCTCTAATTTCTCTTTCTTTTCCAGTTGAAGTTGCTGCATCGCCTGTTTCCTTCTTACCAGAAGTACAGGCAATAAGTAAAAGAGGAAATAAAATAATTAAATTATACTTGTTCATTTATTCCTCTTAAAAATATTTTATGTTTTGGAAAATTCATCAATAAAATAAGCTGAACTTAGAATCCCTTTTTCAAAATTTTCTATATGAAAATGTTCATTTGGTGAATGAATATTATCTGTATCCAAACCCAAGCCCATTAAAACTGCTGGGGCTTTTAATTGATTCATAAAATCTACAACAATAGGAATTGAACCACCTTCGCGAGTAAATACAGTTTTTCTTCCAAAAGCTTTTGAAAGTGCTGTTGATGCAGCTTTAACTGCATTGCTGTTTAATGATGTTACAACTGGATAACCATAGTGAATCATTTTTACATCAACCTTTACACTCTTTGGTGCAAGACTTTTTACATAATTTGCAAATTCCTTAAATATTTTTTGAGGATTTTGATTGGGAACCAATCTCATACTAATTTTTGCAGAAGCTTTTGAAGGCAATACAGTTTTAGCTCCTTTTTCAATGAATCCTCCAACAATCCCATTGCAATCTAATGTTGGTCGAACCCAGAGTCTTTCCAGAGTAGAAAAACCTTTTTCACCTTGAAGTTCTTTAACACCAAGTTCATGTGCAAATTTTTTATCAGAAAATTTAAGTCGCTTGAAGTTTTCTTTTTCTTCCGGAGTTAATTTCAAAACATCTTTATAAAAATTTGGTATTGTAATTTTCCCATTCTTGTCATGAAGTTTAGAAATTATTTTTGCAAGCTCGTTAATTGGATTTGCAACTGCACCTCCAAAACTTCCCGAATGTAAATCTGCTTTTGGACCAATAACTTCAACTTCTGTATATAAAAGTCCGCGTAATCCATAAGTAATAGTTGGGACACCTTTATCATACATGCTTGTATCAGAAATTAAAATTGCATCACATTTTAATAAATCTTTATTCTGTTTAATAAAAGAATATAAACTTCCGCTTCCAATTTCTTCTTCACCTTCGATTACAAATTTAACATTCAGCGGAAGTGAGCCGAAAGTTTTAACAAATGCTTCTACACTTTTGATGTGAACAAAATGTTGACCTTTATTATCATTTGCACCACGAGCCCAAATTTTTCCATCACTAATTACAGGTTCAAAAGGAGGATTATTCCACAAATCAATCGGGTCAACAGGCTGAACATCATAATGACCATAAATTAGTAAAGTTGGTTTACCTGGAGCTCCAAGCCATTCACCATATACAATTGGATGTTTTTCAGTCTGAAAAATTTCCACTCTCGTCATTCCTGCTTCTTTCAATTTGCTTGCTGCAAATTCAGCACATCTGTTTATATCTTCTTTATGAGATTCAAGTGTGCTTATACTTGGAATTTTTAAGTATTCGATTAATTCATTTAGATAATTATGGAGATTGGAATTTATGTAATTTAGAACCGCATCCATAAAACCCCCTAAAATTTTATAAAAACTAATTAAGTATTTTCTATGCTCAAATTTACATTGCATTTAATCGGTATTCAAGTTAATGTTTAATCAAATTTCAATTTACTGAATAAAGTTGGTAAATTTAGGAAAGTAATTTTACAGCTCACTTAAATGATATTAATAAAATATATACTCAAAAATCATATTGCCCCGTTTTTCTTTTCTGTTTTTGTATTGATAGCAATTTTTCTTTTGCAATTCCTTATGAAATTTGCAGATAGGTTGGTTGGGAAAGGATTAAGTTTTTGGGTTATTCTAAAATTAATTACATACAATTTAGCATGGATGGTTGTGCTTGTAATTCCAATGTCGGTTCTTGTTGCGGTTTTAATGGCTTTCGGGAATATGTCGCAGAACAACGAGATTGCAATTTTAAAAGCAACTGGAATAAGTTTATATAAAATGATGATACCACCCTTTGCAGCAAGTATTATTCTCGCATTGATGCTTGTTTATTTTAACAATCATATTTATCCAGATGCAAATCATGCTGCAAGATTGTTGATGGAAGATATTTCACGACAAAAACCTACACTTTCACTTGTGCCTGGTGTTTTTTCTCAGGATGTTCCAAACTATTCAATACTTGCTCGTAAAGTTGATGCTCATACAAATGAATTAGAAGATTTAACAATTTATGATTATTCAGAATCGCCAAAAGTAAATATTGTAACTGCATCGAAGGGAAAAATTTATTTGTCGAAGAATCAAAAAAAATTAATCATGGATTTAACAAACGGTGAAATTCATGAAACAGATAATACTAATTCAATTGAATACAGAAGATTAAGATTTCAGCGTCATAAAATTGCAATGCCAGCAGAACAATTTACATTTGAGCAGACTGCACCTGGCGGACCTCGTGGCGATAGAGAATTAGGTGCACCTGCGATGCTGAAAATTGTTGACAGTCTAAATGTATATCTTACTCAATATGAAAACGAATTGAACAAAAAAATTTCTGAATTAATCAAAAAAATTCCTTTGGATAATAAAAATATTGTTCAACCAGATTTGTATTCAAAATTTATATTCATTCGTGCACAGCAAAGAATTAAAGCTGATGAAAGTTCCATATTAAATACTTTATACAGAATTGATTATTATAAAAAAGAAATTAATCGTTACTGGGTAGAGATTCACAAAAAATATTCATTACCATTTGCATGTTTGATTTTTGTTTTAATTGGAGCTCCACTTGGAACTATGACACGAAAAGGCGGTTTTGGAATGGCGGCTGGAATAAGTTTAGTTTTCTTTTTAATCTATTGGGCATTTTTAATTGGAGGCGAAAAATTAGCTGACCGCGGACTTCTATCTCCTTTCTGGGGAATGTGGAGTGCAAATATTCTTTTAGGCATTCTCGGAATTATTCTTACAATAAAAAGTGCAAGAGAAAAAATTACTTTGGACTTTAGTTTCATAAGAAAATATATTCCTCAATCGTGGCTTAAACCTGAAGAAGAATATGAAAATAATTGACCGATATCTTGTCAAACAATTTTTACAATCAATATTTTTTGGCTTGATTGCTTTTACATTACTCTTTGTTGTTATCGATATGATGGAAAAGCTTGGAGATTTTATTGACCAGAATGTTGATACAAATATTATTGTTCAATACTACATTGTATTCACTCCTGAAATCATAAGATTAATGACACCTGTTGCAGTTTTGCTTGCAAGTCTTTTCACTGCTGGCAAATTATCCAATCAAAATGAATTAACTGCCATCAAAGCTGGTGGAATAAGTTTTTATCGATTTGTAGTTCCATTTTTTATTACTGCTTTTATTATCAGTCTTTTTTCTGTTTACTTTGGAGGATATATTGTTCCGATGGCAAATAAGCACAAAGTTTTCATTGAACAAACTTACTTAAAAAAAGGTGTTGTTTATTTCGGAAGTAATATTTATTTCCAAGATACCAAAACAAGAATTGTTACAATCAACATTTATGATTTAGCAAACGACCAGGCAAATCAGGTAAGTATTCAGGAATTTGATTCTAATGATAAAACAAAGTTAATTGAAAGAACTGATGCCTTTAGAATGAAATATGACACAGCAAAAGCATGCTGGATTCTTTATAATGGAATAAAAAGAACATTCAGCGATACGAGTGAAACAGTAGAAAAATTTGTTATGAAAGAGTTTCATGGCTTAAACTTCAAACCGGAAGATGTAATAAAGAAACAAAGGAAGCCGGAAGAACTCTCTCTGCCCGAATTATCTGAATTAGCTTATGAACAAAAACGAACAGGAAACGACCCAACACAAATCCAAATTGAATATCAATCAAGAATTGCTTATGCATTTTCAAGTGTAATTGTAGTTTTATTTGGTTTGCCAATTTCGGCAGGAAGAAGAAAAGGAGGATTGGCACTTCACTTTGGAATCAATCTTTTAATAACATTTATTTATTTAGTTTTTATGAAAGTGAGCCAAGCATTTGGCAAAAATGGAATTTTAGACCCATTCATAACAGCATGGTTTTCTAATTTTATATTTCTGATTGCAGCAATTTTTAATCTTAACAGAGCAATGAAATAAATTATAGATTGGATAAGATTAAAAAGTTATTTTGATTTCAACTCAAATACACCATCCCAATTTTCATCTGGCGGATTAGTCAAATAAAATTCACATCTGTTCATATAAACTTTTGAAGGATAATCTTTTAATTTCTCATAAGAACGCTTGAAATAATCAAACGCAGCATCAAAACTGCGATGTTTATA
Organism: Rosettibacter sp. KY25; assembly: GCF_057554405.1. NCBI lineage: Bacteria > Pseudomonadati > Ignavibacteriota > Ignavibacteria > Ignavibacteriales > Melioribacteraceae > Rosettibacter > Rosettibacter sp. KY25. The sequence goes on from NZ_BAAJAO010000001.1 coordinate 69,198, forward strand.
TAATTCTATCCCTTGAAAATAAAAATCCATGTTTTCTATTGCTTCTTCAGCTTTTTTATCTCCCTTCATACTTATTAATTCATAAACTGCTGTTGGTTTGGTTTTCCCTTTAACTCTTACAACATCAAGATAACGAACAAGAAATTTGTCTTTTACCAGTTCATATGTAGATTCACTAATCATTATGCTTGTTCCATATTCTTTATTTGCTCCTTCAAGTCTTGAAGCTAAATTAACATTATCACCAAGGACTGTGTAATCAAATCTTTTTTCACCGCCAATATTTCCAACAATAACTTCACCTGAATTAATGCCGATTCTTATGTGAATTGAAGATTCAGTTTTGTTTGTCCATATTTCTCTTAATTGAGCAAGTCTTGTTTGCATTTGTAATGCTGTAAGACAAGCTTTATAAGCATGATCAGGCACTTCAATTGGAGCACCCCAGAAAGCCATAACAGCATCACCAAGATATTTATCGAGTGTTCCATCATTTGCAATTATTATTTCACTCATTTCATTCAAGAATTGATTGATGAAGCTGACGAGTTCTTCAGGTTGTTTTTTTTCTGCAAATGTTGTAAAGTTTGCAATATCACTAAATAATACAGTTAAATTTTTCTTCTCGCCTCCTAATTTTAATTTTTCTGGATTTGAGATTAATTCATTAACAACTGCATTGCTTACATAATGACTGAACATTCCTTTGATTAAAACATTCTGCTGCCTCTCTTTAAGAAAATGATAAGCAGTACTTGAAAAATATCCTGTCACAACTGCAAGCGATGGACTTACAATTGCCATCACTAATTTTTCTTCAACAAAATAATAAACACTAAGTTGATAGATTAAATAAATACTGAATCCTACAATAATAATGTTCAGCAGCTCAATCAATAAACCAATATGCAGTTTTATTTTCCTTAACAGCGAAGTCAATAGAAATGAATAAAGAGTAAATATAAAAATCATCAAAAGTTCGCCAAGATTAGATTGCCTGTATAAAAAATCACCTTTTAAAATATTTTGAATAACATTTGCATGAAATTCAACGCCATAAATTAAATTGTCCCCTTTTTGCTTTCCTCTTGCAAAAGAAATTGGAAGAATATCTCTATCTTCCGGCATTGTTGAACCAATTAAAACAATTTTATTTTTCAGTTTATTAGAATATAACCACCCTCCATCTGGATTATCCCATGTATTTATGTCTTCTCCAATTTCGATTTCATCAACAGTTTTAAATTCTTTATCATCAAGGACATCAATTAATTTAATACGAGGGAAAGTTCCGCTTGGTCCATAGAAATTTATCAAAATACTGTTCTTATCGTACTGAGGAATTAATTTATCAAAAATTTCAAAGTAATTCTTTTTGCGTTTTGCTGTGTAAGATGCTGGCAATTCAAAGTATTTATTTAATACTGCAAATCCAAAACTTGGTATTAATTTATTGGATGCATTTGATTTAACATAAGGAACATATCTTCTGAAAACCCCATCATTATCTGCAGGTACCTGCACAATTCCTATTGAACTATCTGCATTGTAGAAGTAATTGCCGTAATTTTCATTGAGATTTGTTATAAAGCTTTTATTTTCTTCAAATAATTTTTCCTGTTCTACATCAATCTTTCCTGCAAGAACAACTTTTTTTGAATTTCTAATTGCATCAATCATTAATGAATCATTTGCTGGAGAAAATTGGTCGCTGCTTGTAAAATTTATATCAATGCCAATTGCTTTAACGCCTGCTTCTGTAAGATTATTAATTACTTTTGCAAAAATAAATCTAGGCCAGGGCCATCGATTATAAGGAGCAGGAATTTGTTCATATGCATCTTGAGTTATTTCTACAATTATTACATCGGAAATATCACTTATATCGATTGGTCCTCTTTCCGAAAATCTTCTATCAATTAATTTTAGTTCTAATTCTTTTAGAGGAGAAATTGGGAGAAGATAATCTTGAGTTATAACAATAGTAAAAACAGCAGCAAAAATAATTATCAAAACTTGTTTAAATGCATCGCCAAAAATTTTTTTGCTGCTGTTCATAAAATTATAAAACATATCTTGTAGTTAAACCGACAATAGAATTAGTTGATTTTCCGGGAAATCTAAAAATTCTTGCCTGAAATGCAAGATTAAGATTTCCAATTAATTTGTAATCAGCAATTAATTCCAATGCTTGTCTCTTATAATCTCCGATGCTTGGACTTAAAGTAGCTGAAAGTGTTAGTTTATTCTCAAGTAATCTATATTTTGCACCTGCTGTTAAAGTGAAATATTTAAATTGAGAATTCCCAATTTCTGTAGAACTGTAAAGAATCTGGAACACAGAGTTCAAATTGCTCTCCCAGAAACTATTTAATGAAAATGAAACTGAATTAAAACTTGCATCAAAATTTCTTGGACTTCTATCATCTCTTTTCTGAGTTGATAACGATAATGATGTATTGTGACGAACACCTAATTTCAAATCATATGAAAGAAGCAATGTAAATCGATTAGTAATTTCATCAATAACATAATTATTGAACAAAGTGTCAGTTACACTTAAGCCATTATTATTTTTCCTAAGATAATATCCAACTGTGATATTTGGGAAATTTAATCTTGTAAATATTGAGGCAGTTGCACTGAATGTTTCATAAGTTGTTGTAGCAATTTTTGTTTTTTGAAGATTGTCTTCTAATTTTTCATAACCAACTGAAAGGAAAAATCTGTTATCGAACATTCTAATTCTATCAACAAAATTAAATCCTTTAATGTCTGTCTGGATAAACGGCTGACCAAGTGAAAGATAATCATTTCCTCTGTAAACATAAGAAGCTTTCAAAGAATTATTAAAGTAGTTAAGACTTAATGCTGCCTCGCCTGCTAGAGAAGCTAATTTTTGCGGGTTCAGCGGACCGATATATTGATTTACTGTAATAAATTTTCCAAGAATTTTTTTAATAGTTTTAATCTGGTCGGGGTCAATATCAAAAGCAGAACCTTCTCCAAATATTGAATCAATTTTTGCATCTGATAGAGTTCCAGAAGAAATATCTTTATTAAAAATACTAAATGCTGCCTGAGAGGTAAACATTATATTTTGGTCATCAAATGCAAACATTAAATCTGTTCCAAAGACAGCATTTTCTTGTGGACGAGAAGCAAACTCAACTGAATTTGGGTCATCTTTTGAATGCAAGAAAGTAAATCCCCATTGAAAATTTTCTCCACTTCCAAATGATGGTCGAACTACGAAAATATTTCTTTTATATGTCCCAAACTTAACTTTACCATATGGATAACCATATTTACTTTCATTTATTGCAATAACATCATAAGCAAGAGGAGCATCTCCTTTTTGATAAGTTTGCAAAAGTGTTCCTTCAATCTTTCTTTCTGTTTCACCAAATGCAGTTTGAATATTAATTCCTCCTAAATTTAATGCTCCATTAAATCCCCTTACTCTTTTACCATTCATTATCAAATTGGGGAACTGAGGATATGAATCACCTAATTGTAAATTCAATAAATCACCATTACGAATTGTAAATGTATAACGATTGTATGGCTGCAAATAATTTTTTTCTTCTGAGGTAACATATAATTGTCCGCTAAACAGCCATTCTCCTGATGTCAATTTGGCTTCTGCACTTAAATTATTATACCATGTTGATGATGAACTATAATTTTCATTTCTTGATTCTGCTCTTAAGTTTCCATTTATATTCCATTTTCTTGCAATTTTTTCAAGTACTTTCTTGGTTGCAATTAAAATATTTCTCTCAGCTGTATAATATAGTTTCCCTTCGTTGTCATATACTTCAACTTTCACTTCTGCTGAACCATATTTTAGATTACCAATGCTCTCACCGCTTATTACTATCAAATCTTCTGCGATTAACATATTTTGTGATATATCAATATCATTTAAAAAAACTCTTGTTTTTTTAATATCAATATTCGAAGGTGCCTTTATGAAAGAAATTGTGATTAAAAAATTTTCTGTAGAAAGGATTTCCCCTTCTTCTGGACTAAGTATTAAAATTTCTTTTTCTTTTTCAGTTTGTCCTGCAATTGCCAATTGGAAATGTGAAGTTCCTTGTTCAATTCCTGCTGGATAAGTATCAATTGTTCCATCTTTCAAATTAATTATAAAAAAATATTCAAGTGTTGGGGGTTTAACTTCGTCAGCTGGTATTGTAATAGTTGCATTAATCCCGGTAATCTGCATTTCTTTTTTATTAAACTCATTTTGACCAAAAAATCGATAAGCTAATTGAATCGATGAAATATTTTCTCCAGAAACCAAGTCAACTGAAATATTAATTGGATTGTTAATTTTAGCTTCACTGATTTTAACATTTAATATGTAATTACTTTCCTGTGAATAAATAAAACTTGTTAACAGAAAGATGATTAATGTATTTATAGCAGCAAAAATTTTTTTGTTCATACAAACCCCTGATAATTTGTAAAAATTATTTACAATTATTCTTCTGGAGCGTAATATTCAACTTCAACAGTTCCTTGGTTAGTGCGGATTATCAGCTTTTTAACATTTGTTCTTTTTGTTTCTTCGGATTTATTTTTTTCTTCATCCGTTTGTTGATGAAAATCAAAATTTCCATCGGAAGTAATCACAATTGTATTTCCTTGTGTTAATGTTCCTTCCCCACCTTGGGGTCCTAAAAAATTAAGCAATGCCGTTCCAGAATCTAAAGTCATAGTAAAAGTGCTGTCTTCAGTATATTCAACAAATCCACTTGTTCCCCTTATCGATGCTACCACTGTTGGAGTTGTAAATTTGAATTCTTCATCTTCCGATTGTTTTTTAACATCAAAGCCTATTAACCCTTTTTGAAGAAAAGCATTTTTATTCAGATTTTTATTTTTTTTCTCTCCATAAATATGAAGTATAGAATTTTCTCGAACACGTAATAAACCAGAGCCATCTGTAAAATGAATTAATGCCAGAGATTTAAAACCAGTTTTAATTTCATTCCCATTGTAAAGTACCATTCCAATTATAGCTTTTTCCCAATCCGTTTGAGTTGATTTTCTATAATCAACTTCTTTATGAACTTTTTTTACATATGCAACTGAATTTTCGGGCTGGTTCGAATTTTTTTCTTTAATAAATGTTTTATCAAATGAAAAAGTTATTATCGCAGGTAATAATATAAAGAGTACTAAAAGTTTGATTCTCATTTTAATATCCCTCCTAATATTTATCTGCCAATTTGTTGTACACTAATTACAGAGGATAAATTTTGTTCAAGAAAGTTTAGTATTCTTATGAAGTCAGAGAAGACTAATGTATTCCCATTCTCATCTGTAAACTGAATCTGGTCAGCACTAATTTCCCCATTTTTCAATTTCATTATAAAAGCATCATCTACTTTTCCTGTTAAAAAATTAGCAAGTCTAATTAATTCTGGATTAATTACTTTCTGTCCTGTACTCTGCATACTTTGATTTCCTGTTCTAAATACAACTGGTTTACTCATTAATTCATCAAAACCACCTGGACGATGAACAACTGCTTTTACAGCTAAAATAATTACAGTGTCTGCAATTAATTCTCTGTCTAAATATTTTGTTAAATCAATATTTGTTTGCTTGCCAACATCTTTATTATTAACAAGAAGATTTCCTGAACTTAGAGCTTGTTCATTAGACTCATTTGGTTTTAGATAATTTGCTAGGACCTTATAACTTGTGGCTCCAAGTACTTCGTCCCATGAAACTAATATTGAACCAACATCCTGCACACTATTTTCAAGAGGAGAAGTTATGCTTGGCGGAGTTGGATTTAAAAATACTAATTGTTCTTCAGCTGAACTTAAATATCTTCCTTGTTTATCATAAAGATTAAATTTGATTTGAAATATACCGCTTGGCTTTCCTTTTTCTAATATTTCGTTTGTTAAATTAGAGTTATAAGAACTTTCTTCAAGTTCAATGTCATTAATCTTACCAATTTCATCATTGTAAAATGTTCTTGCAGTGAAAGGTTTTGTCTTAAACCAACCTACTTGCTGGAAACCTGTAGTCCGATCTCTCAACCAGAAAAATATTCCTTCAACAATTACTTCCATTCCAGGAGGATTTATGATTACCTGAAGCATTCTTGGTTGATTTTCGAGATTCTGTTCAACCGCAAAAGCTGCAAAATCAATTGTTGATAAATCACCAAAAATGTTCAATGTAATTGTAGCAGTTTGAGCTTTAAGAGAATTAATATCTAAAATAAAAATCAATAAAAAAGTAAAAAGTATATTAACAATCCGCATAGTTCCCTCCTATAATTTATTAAATCGAAAATGAGAGAAGAATTGGTTTATTAAAAAGTAATTATTTATTAGGATTAACTCAAGAATAATTTGTTATTTCTCAATTAAGAAATGATTTTAAAAGGAAAGTTAAATAAATAGCAGCAATTCTTGAAATAGACTAAAGCACTTTTATAAGTTGATTTTATTTAATCTGTCTTTCAGTATTTAACTGTAGTTTTTAATTTACCTTTTGTTCTTTGTCAGGATTAATAAACCCAAATTGTGGAGCAGGCTGCAAGTCAATATTTATTTCTCCAAAACGAGCTTCATATTTTTCAATGTTATCTTTCAATGCTCTCATCAACATTTTTGCATGTTGCGGCGTAGTAATTATTCTTGCCAGAACTTTAGCTTTAGGTACGCCCGGAACTACTCGAGTAAAATCAATTATAAATTCTGCAGGTGAATGAGTAATTATTGCCAAATTAGAATAAATTCCTTCGGCTTCTTTTTCTCCAAGTTCAATATTAATTTGCTGTGGTTTTATTTCATCGTGTTCCATTTTATCCTCACTATTCTGAATTATACAAAAAAATGCCCGCACAAATATGCGGGCATTAAAATTATTTTCTATACTGGTCTGCTTTATTGAAAGCTTCTTCTGATTTTTCTTTCATACCAAGATTTGCATAAACTTTACCAAGAAGTTCCCAAATTGTAGGTTCTTTTGGATTTACTGCTAAATATTTTTCGAGGTAAGGGATTGCAGCATTAAATTTTTCTTTATAAGCATCAGAAACCTCACCTTTCTCTTCCATTTCTTCTCTAATCTTTGCACCCCAACGAATGTAAGTTACTGCCAGATTATAAACCGCATTGGTGTAATCTGGGTCGATTTCTATTGCGGCTTTAAATTGCTTTTCAGCTTCTGGATAATTATCTGCGTTCAATAAAAGTACACCATAATTGTATCTGTAAAATTTATTATTCGGTTCTTTTTCAACACCTTCCTTGAAAGCACTCATTGCTACATCTAACTTATTAGCAGCAATGTAAGCATTTGATATTCTCAACAAAATTTCTCCATCATCAGGATATTTTGTTCTTCCTTTTTCAAGAACTTCAATTGCTTTATTGAAATTTTCAAATGCTTGAACACTATCTGTAGGACTTTTTGAAACTTTATAATTATCCATTAATTGATTTCCTTTCTCGGTATAAATTTGTCCAAGCATTGCAAAAGCTTCTGGTGATGTTCCAATGTTTACTAATTTTTCAAGAGGTGTTATTGCATCATCGATTCTATTGAGATTAATATAAGTATAAACAAGATTGAGATATCCACCAGCAGAATCTGGCTCGCACATAATTGAGTAATTAAAACTTTCGGCTGCTTTTTCAAAGTTAAGTTTTACAGAATCCTGATTGGAAGTTTTTGTAGCTTTATTGAAAAAGCTTACACCCTTATTAAAACTTGTTGCCCAATAATATTTTTTTGATTCAAGAATTGATTGCTCGAATTTCTTACTTATTGATAATGATTTATCAAAAGCTTCGAGCATTTTTGGAATATCTCCTTCTTCACCGTAGAGATAACCCAATAGATACCAACCTTCATCACTGTTTGGATTTTTTTGAACTTCTTTTAATAAAGTTTCTTTAGCTTTTTCGTATTGCTTTTGATTAATATAGAGTTTTGCACCTGTTAATTCAGCGGATGCACATTGGAATGCGGTAATTCCTAAGACCATTCCTAAAATACTTAAATAAATAAGTGCTTGTTTCATTGATTCTCCTAAATTTAAAAATATGTTAAAATATGTATCGAAAAATAACCAATTTCAATTTCGCAAGTCAAGGATAACAACAAATAAAAAACCCCGGATAAATCCAGGGCACAAAATTTTTTATAAGAAATTTTTTATCAGACTTCCATTATTTCCTTTTCTTTGTGCTTAATTAATTCATCAATCTTTGCAATATGGTCATCTGTAATTTTTTGGACTTCCTTTTCAGCTTCTTTGAGTTCATCTTCTGTCAGTTCTTTATTCTTTTCCATTTTTTTGAGATGGTCGTTCGCGTCTCTTCTTACATTTCTTAATGCTATTTTTGCATCTTCACCAAATTTTTTTACAAGTTTAACAAGTTCTTTTCTTCGTTCTTCTGTTAATGGAGGTATTGGAATTTTAATGTTTGTTCCATCGCTGACTGGATTTAAACCAAGTTCAGATGTAAGAATAGCTTTTTCAATCACACTTACCATACTTTTATCCCAAGGAGTAACTGAAAGAGTATGAGCATCAAGCACTGATACATTTCCTACTTGATTTAATGGGGTCATTGTTCCATAATAATCCACTTTGATACCATCTAAAAGTGCAGTTGTTGCTTTTCCAGTTCTTATTTTTGCAATTTCATTTCTAAATGCTTCTATTGTTTTGTCCATTCTTTGTTTGGCATCTTTAATAACTTGATTGTTTATCATGGCTGCCTCACTTTTTGGAATTAATTAGATTTTTGAAGTAAAATTACCAACTGATGTTCCCACATTTTCTCCTGTAACAACTTTCAATAAATTATCAGGAACATCCATATTAAATACAACAATTGGAAGATTATTTTCCTGACACATACTAATTGCAGTAAGGTCCATAACTCTAAGATTCATTTTAAGAACATCAAGGTAGGAAATCTGTTCAAACATATTTGCATTTGGATTTTTCTCAGGGTCAGAATCAAAAACACCATTTACTCTAGTCCCTTTGAAAATTGCATCTGCTTCAATTTCAACAGCTCTTAATGTTGCAGCTGTATCAGTACTAAAATATGGATGACCTGTTCCAGCACCAAAAATAACAACTCTACCTTTTTCAAGATGTCGAATTGCTCTTCTTCTGATATATGGTTCAGCAACTTCTTCCATTTTTATTGCAGTCATTAATCTTGTAAATATTCCTTTATGTTCAAGAGCATTTTGTAAAGCTAGTGAATTGATGATTGTAGCAAGCATACCCATCTGATCACCAGTAACTCTGTCAATCCCTTGAGAAGCAGCATTTAATCCTCTGTAAATATTTCCACCGCCAATTACAATTCCAATTTGAACACCGAGGTCGTGAACCTTTTTTATTTCATCAGCAAAATAATTAAGAACTTTAGGGTCAATACCAAAGGATTGGTCACCCATTAAAGATTCACCACTAAGTTTAAGAAGTATTCTTTTATACTTGAGGTTAGAATGCATAAGATTTTTTTGAATTATTGCAAGCCAATATAAAAAAAAAGGTCTTATTAAGAAATAAGACCTTTTATTAATTACTTCTTTTCGTCGCTTAAGTGGAAGCGTTTGAATCTTACTAGTTTTACCTGTGAATTATTTTTCTTATTAAATTCTTCTATCAGGTTTCCAACTTTTTTGGTATTATCTTTAACAAAAATCTGTTCTATCAGACAATTTTCTTCATAGAACTTATTCAATTTGCCCATAGCAATTTTTTCAAGAACCTGTTCAGGTTTTCCTTCTTTACGAGCAAGTTCTTTATAAATTTCGAGTTCTTTTTCGATAACTGATTTATCAACTTCTTCTCTATAAATTGTAATTGGTCTCATTGCTGCAATTTGCATTGCAATGTCTTTCAGTATCGGCTGAAGCTCTGAAGCTTTATCTTGAGGCACATTTTCAGCAGATACAAGAACGCCAAGCTTTGAGCCGTGATGTATGTAATCTACAATCAAACCATTTTCGACATTTTCAAAAGCAAATCTAGATACTTCAATTTTCTCACCAATTTTTCCTATCAAAGCATTGAGCTCATCCTGAACATTTTTGCCATTCATCGATAATTGAAGCAATGAGTTTACATCTGCAGGTTTATTTTGAACAAGTGTATCGAGAACAAAATTAGCAAAATTTACAAAGTCTTCACTTTTTGCAACAAAATCTGTTTCACAATTAATTTCAACAATTACTGCAGAACTTCCATTATCAAATACACGAGTTAATATCAAGCCTTCGTTGGCAGCTTTCTCAGCTCTTTTAGCTGCAACTGCGGCTCCTTTTTTTCTGAGTAATTCTATTGCTTTTTGAAAATCTCCATTAGCCTCTTCAAGAGCTTTTTTGCAGTCAACCATTCCTGCGCCGGTTTTGTCTCTTAGTTCCTTTACTTGAGTTGCACTTATTGCCATAATCTATTCTCCGATTTCAATTTTGATTTTCCTGTGTAGATGAATTTTCTTCTTTTACATTTTGATTTTGTTCAGTATTGGATTGATTGGATACAGAAGATTCAGCTTGGGAAGATTCAGCTTTTTCAGTTCTGCGTTTTGATTCACCTTTTTTATCATCATTATTGAATCTTACTCTTCTAATTCTTCCTTTTGCTTGTTTCTTTTCTGGTTCTTGTTCTTCTTCCTCTGTAACTTTCTTTTCTCTTTCTTTTTCTGCAACTTCCTGAGCCTTTAATTCTTTTGCTTTCGCATTGCCTTCGATTACTGCATCAGCAATTACCTTAGTTATAATTTCAATTGCTCGAGATGCATCATCATTTGCCGGGATAACATAGTCAATTGGGTCTGGGTCGCAATTTGTATCAACAATAGCAAACACAGGAATATTTAATCTTTCTGCTTCTTTAACTGCGATGGCTTCTTTTTTTACATCCACTACAAACAATGCACCCGGCAATTTGGTCATTGTTTCAACACCATCAAGCACTTTTCTTAATTTTTCTTTTTCTCTTGTTAAAACCAATCTTTCTTTTTTGGTTATTTTATCGAAAGTTCCATCGCTTTCCATTTTTTCTATATTTTGAAGTCTCTTAACACTTTTGCGAATTGTTGCAAAGTTTGTCAGCATTCCACCGAGCCATCTTTCACTTACCCAGTTTGAATCACATCTTTTTGCTTCGGCGGCAATTGTTCCTTTTGCTTGCTTTTTAGTTCCAACAAAAAGAACTTTTTTTCCTTGAGCAACAATTTCTGTGATAGCTTCTGCAGCACGGTCGATTGCTTGTTGTGTTTTCTTAAGGTCAATAATATGAATCCCATTTTTTTCCATGAAAATGTAGGGTTTCATTTTGGGATTCCAGCGGCGTGTCAGGTGTCCAAAATGTGCACCTGCTTCAATTAAATCTGTAAGTTGTACTCTTGGCATATTTTTCTCCTGTTTTATCTTCTACTCTCATCTTATCCTCCATTGCATTAAGCATTGGTTGGATAAGTTTGCTTTTCATCCCAAATTAATGGGACACAGGAAGCAAATACGAGAGTATGAATGGTTAAATAAATTAGTTGATTATCTCTTAGAGAATTGGAATCTCTTTCTTGCTTTTTTCTGTCCGTATTTTTTGCGTTCGACCATACGTGGGTCGCGCTTCAACAAACCTTCTGCTTTTAACAATGGACGAAAATCTGGGTTCAAATCTTCAAGTGCACGTGCTATTCCAAGTCGTATTGCATCCGATTGACCAGTAATTCCACCTCCAGTAACATTTGCAAAAACATCATACTTCCCTAATGTTTGAGTTACAACAAAAGGAAGTAAAATATTATCGCGATGTTCTTTTAGTGGAAAATAATTTTCAAACTCTCGTTCATTAATTGTTACTTTGCCAGAACCATTTCTCAAATAAACTCTGGCAACAGAAGTTTTTCTTCTTCCTACAAATATTTTATCTGCCATCAAATAACTCCGTTATAAACTTAACACTTCTGGTTTTTGAGCTGCATGAGGATGATTTTCACCGGCATAGACTTTTAATTTCTTAATTAATTTTCTTCCAAGACGATTTTTGGGGAGCATCCCTTTTACCGCATGTTCTACTACAAATTCCGGTTTATTAGCAAGCAGCTCTTGAAAACTTTTGATTTTAACTCCACCTGGATACATTGTATGCCAGAAATAAGTTTTTAAGGATTCTCTTTTCCCTGTAACTCGAACTTTATCGGCATTAATCACGATTACAAAATCGCCTGTATCCATGTTGGGTGTAAAAACAGGTTTATGCTTACCTCTAATAATTCTTGCTACTTTAGCAGCTAATCTGCCTAAAACCTGATCTTTAGCATCAACAATATACCATTTTCGATTTGCTTCTTCAGGTTTAATGAACTTAGTAATCTTTTCTTGCTTCAAGATAGCCTCCAAATACAAAAATCTATTTTTCAAAGGTTTCAAATATATTTCTATAGCTTTAGAATGTCAAGAAATTCGAAATTTTTAATTTATTATTTAGTTTTCGGTTTGAAATTATTTCATATTTATCATCTTTACAGTGTTATTTTTACTTGAAAGTAAAAAAATAAGATATGACTCCTCATGAAATATTAAAAAAATACTTTGGGTTCGACGAGTTCAGACCTGCACAACAAGAAATTATTGATGCAATTCTGAATGGAGAAAATGTTCTTGCTGTTCTTCCAACTGGAGGAGGCAAATCTATCTGTTATCAAATTCCTGCTATTCTATCAAATTCTTTTTCTATTGTTATTTCTCCTCTTATTGCTTTAATGAAAGATCAGGTTGATACAATAAATAAAAAAATAAAAATAGCTGCTTTCATAAACAGTACACTTTCACAAAAAGAAATTCAATTAGTATTCAATGATATTTCAAATGGAAAAATTAAACTTCTCTACCTTTCACCAGAAAAGTTAGACAATATCAATTTTGCTGAAACAATAAAACAGCTTTCCCCATCATATCTCTTTGTTGACGAAGCACACTGCATTAGTGAATGGGGACATAACTTTAGACCAAGCTATAGAAAAATTAAACACTTTGCAGAATTTACTGGCATAACAAAAATTTCTGCTTTTACTGCCACAGCTACTGAAGATGTTCGTAAAGATATTTTAGAACAACTTGGAATAATTAATGCAAGAATTTTTATTCATGGTTTTGAAAGAAAGAATCTTAATCTTAATGTTATCAAAACAAAAGAAAAAAAAGAAACTTTATTAAAATTAATCATCCCTTCTGCAATACCAGCAATTATTTACACAGCAACCAGAAAATTAGCTGAAGAAGTCTATGAATTCTTAAAATACAATAAAATTAATTGCACCTATTATCATGCAGGATTAAACGCAGAAAAAAGAAAACTTATTCAAGATGATTTTCTGGAAGGAAGAATTAATCTAATTATTGCAACAAATGCATTTGGAATGGGAATTGACAAAAGTGATATAAGAACAGTCATTCACTTTAATATGCCAGCAAATCTCGAAAATTATTATCAGGAAATTGGAAGAGCAGGACGAGATGGCAAACCTTCAAACATTTTTTTATTGTTTGATGAAAAAGATATTGCCATACAAGAATATTTCATAAAAAATTCTTTCCCTCAGAGAGAACAAGTTGAATTAGTCTATAATGCAATTTGTGATTATGGTAGAATTTCACTTGGAAGCATTCCAAAAAAGGAAATTCCACTTGATACAAATCTAATTTCATTCTTGCAGTCAAAAGAATTAAATAAAGCACTCATTGAATCATCAATTAAAATTCTTGAGGAATCAGGTTACATAAAATTTAATCCCGATTTCTATCAAAAGCATTATGTTCAATTTTTAATTGAGCCAGCAAAATTAAATTCATTTATCCACAAGATTAATGACAACGAACTGAAAGATTTTATATTGATTCTTGTAAGAGATTATGGTAATAAAATTTTCAGAACAAAAACTATTATTAATCTGATGAGACTTTCGGAGATATTAAATTCAAATGTCGAAAGTCTTATAGAATACTTAAAATTGTTAAACAATTCAGGCATAATCTTGTATGAACCTCCTTCATTATTTCCAACTGTGACAATTTTAAAATCAAGAGTAAAAAGTGAAGATTTGCTTCTAGATTTTTCTAAAACAAAAAAACTTATTGAACACAATAAAAATAAACTTCAAAAAATGATTGGTTATATAACATCCAACGAATGCAGATTTTCATATATACTAAATTATTTTGGGGAAATAAAAGAAAATTATAAATGCGGCAGATGCGATCTATGCCTTGGAAAAACAACAACATTAAATGATGATGACTATTTAAGAAGACACATAATTACAACATTACTTGAATTCAAAAATCCATTACATAAAAAAGAACTTTTTAAAACTATCACTGGAAAAGATACAAAATACCACAATATTTCCACTTTTGGCTCATGTGAACATTTTTCAGTAATTGAATTAGAGGATGTGCTTTCAACATTGGAGTTGGAAAATATTATATCAATAAAAAATGATATTATTTTCTATAAGCAAAATAATCTTAATTTATTTTTGTCAGAAGACTCTGAAATAAATCAAAAAAATTATGAAGATGAGTTAAAACTTTTTAATATTCTCAGACAAATTAGAAAAGAAGCATCTGAAAAATTTAATCAGCCGGCACAGTTAATTTGTCCAGATAATGTCCTGAGAGAAATTTCTAAGCTTCGTCCAAAATCATATTCGGAATTTCTTGAAATCGATGGTTTTAATAACAGAATGTTCAATAAAATCGGAGCTGAATTTATAGAGGCAATCAATGAATTCGAAAAAAATGAAACCAATATTCACAAAATAAAAGAAAAAAATTTACCGCATACTTCATATCAAATACTTGAATTAATTCAAAAAAAATATTCACTTGAAGATATAGCAAGCATCACTAAAATTCCCGAATCAATTCTTTCTGTTCAGATAGAAACATTAATAGAAGCAATACCTGATTTGGAAATTGATTCTCTGTTTAATTATGATGAACTAAAAATGATTTATGAAAAAATCGATGAAGGCATTTTTGATTTAAAAGAACTTAGAAAATGCTTTAATGAAAAAATAAGTTATGCAAAATTAAGAATAGCATTAGCAAAGAGAAGGGTTAATTAATTGCTTTGGTGTTTTTTAAGTCTTTAAGAAACTCATCAGCTTTCTTAAAAAAATTTTCCCATTGTTTTTGGTTTGCTTTTAACCCTTTTAAATATTCTTCAAAATCTTTCGGACTGACTTTATATCTATCAAACATTTTTTTTCTATATACATTTAACGAATCAACATTGTAAAAATATTTTTCCTCGAGAATAATATTTTCTACATAAATTTTGACTGCGGTTTGCTCATCAATATTTTTTTTGTCGCAGCCTGTTAGAAACATCATTAAACATATGCAAAAAGAAAAAATAAATTTATTTCTTCTTGCTTGCTTCAAATAAGATTCTCTTTTCACGTTCGGTTAAATTTTTGTAGCCGCTTTGACTGATTTTATCGAGTATTCTATCAATTTCTTCTTGAGTAATTTCTTCTTCATCTTTTGATTCTATATCGTAAAAATCTGCTTCTTCAATATCTTTTGAAAACGACGGTTTTCTTAATCTTGAAGTAAACTTAAAACTGGATTTTTTCTTAGAATAACCAAATATATTACTGAATTGAAAATTGTATCTTCTATCAAGTAAAATAAATAAAAATCCTGTGACTGCACCTCCAATATGAGCAAGATGAGCTACAAGTGTAGGTTCATTAACCGATAAAAATTCTATAACAATAAGAAATGCAATAAGATATTTAGCTTTAATTGGAATTAAGAAGTATAGAAAAATGTAACGGTCGGGGAAAAACATAGCAAATGCAATCATAATACCAAAAACAGCCCCAGATGCCCCAATTGTTGGAGCCAATGATTCAGAGAATAAAGGTGACAAAAAGATTTGAAACAAACCTGCTCCAAAGCCGCACAATAAATAATAAATCAAAAATTTTTTAGAACCCATAATATTTTCTAACTCCATTCCGAACATCCAGAGCATAAACATATTAAAGAGAATATGTGTAAAGTCACCATGCATAAATTGATAAGTTAGGAACTGCCAGATTTTAAAATTATAAGGCATGCCTGCACTGTCGATTCCTTTAATTGGGTTTAATGCAAAGTATCTATTCAAAATATACCAGCCAGGTACTCCATTAAAGTTGATGTTATCAAATATCATTTGGATTAAAAAAACACCAACATTAATTATTAATAGATTTTTTATAACTGGAGGGAAAAAGGAAAATCCTCCAAAACCAGAAGGACGATAATAATCTCTTGAATCTAAACTCATTTATATGCCTATGTTCTATCTAATTATTAAATTACTATTTCTTTTATAAATTATCCAAAAACATTAATAAAAAAATATGCAGGAGCATAAAGAAATATCTTAGCTCCTGCTTTAAAATTTTATTCGAGTTAATCAAACATCATCATTTAATGCTGCAACGCCAGGCAGAACTTTTCCTTCAAGAAATTCTAGTGAAGCACCACCTCCAGTTGAAACATGTGATACCTTATCTTCAAGTCCAGCTTTTTTAATTGCTGCAGCAGAATCACCACCACCAATTATTGTAATAGCACCTTTTTCTGTAGCTTCAGCAAGTGCTTGAGCAATTGCATTTGTTCCTTTAGCAAAATTATCAAATTCAAAAACACCGAGAGGACCATTCCAAATAATTGTTTTGCTTTCAAGTATAACTTTGCGAAATTCTTCTATTGTTTTTGGTCCAATATCCAATCCCATTTTATCTGCAGGAATTTTATCAGAGTCAACAACCATTGATGGTGATTCATTTTTAAATTCAGATGCAACTACATTATCAATTGGCAATAGAACTCTTGCATTTGATTTTTTGAATTTCTCAAGTGTTTCTTTTGCCAGTTCAATTTTTTCTTCTTCAAGTAATGAAGTTCCAATTTCATAACCCATAGCTTTATAAAATGTATAAGCCATCCCCCCGCCGATTAAAAGATTATCAACTTTAGGCAATAAATTTTCTATCACATCAATCTTACCAGAAATTTTAGAACCTCCAAGAATTGCAGTAAATGGTCTAACAGGATTTGATATTGCTTCGCCGAGATAATTCAATTCTTTTTGCATTAAGTAACCAGCTGCACAAACTTTGATAAATTTAGTCACACCTTCAGTTGAAGCATGGGCTCTATGTGCACTTCCAAAAGCATCATTGATGTAAACATCCCCAAGTTCTGCAAGCTGTTGTGCAAATGCAGGGTCGTTTTTTTCTTCTTCAGCATGGAATCTTAAATTTTCTAAAAGAAGAACTTCTCCTTCCTTTAATGAATTTACAATTGCTTTTACTTGTTCGCCTACACAATCAGGTGCAAATTTTACATCCATATCGAGCAGTTCACTTAAACGAACAGCAACCGGCTTCAAAGTATATTTTGGATTTGGTGCACCTTTAGGTCTTCCAAGATGACTCATTAAAATGCACTTACCGCCTTCATTAATAATTTTTTTAATAGTAGGAAGAGCAGCAGTAATACGAAGGTCATCTGTAATGTTCATATTTTCATCATAAGGAACATTGAAGTCAACACGAACAAGAACTCTTTGCCCTTTAAGGTTAACTTTGTCAATACTGAGTTTTTTCATTTTATCCTCCTGTTTTAGGAATTTTCTTTATCGAAAATTAGATGTTAGAAAGGATATATACAAAAAAGACGCAGCCGTAATTAGCGGACTGCGTCTTAATCGAGCATCATTAATAAATTATTTTGTATTAATCATCTTCATTAATAAATCTACAACTCTGCAGGAATAACCCCATTCATTATCATACCAGGATATAATCTTGAAGAATCTTTTTTCACCTTTAAGATTATTTTGCAAAGTTGCAAGTGAATCATAAATTGAAGAACGGTCATCATGAATAAAATCGGTTGATACAACTTCTTCGTTGCAATAACCAAGAATTCCTTTAAGATATGTTTCTGAAGCTTTTTTCATCAATTCATCAATTTCTTGAATTGATGTTTCTCTTTCTGACCTAAATGTTAAATCGACAACAGAAACATCAGCTGTAGGAACACGGAAAGACATTCCAGTTAATTTACCTTTAGTCTGAGGTAAAACTTCACCAACTGCTTTTGCTGCACCAGTAGTTGAAGGAATAATATTAATTGCAGCTGCACGGCCACCTCTCCAATCTTTCTTTGATGGTCCATCAACTGTTTTTTGTGTCGCAGTGTATGAGTGAATTGTTGTCATCAATCCTGTTTCGATTCCAATTCCTTCTTTAATCAATACATGAACGAGTGGTGCAAGACAATTTGTTGTACAAGATGCATTTGATACAATGTGATGTTTCTCTGGGTCATATTCATTATCGTTTACGCCCATAACAAAAGTTTTTACATCACCTTTGCCTGGAGCTGTAATAATTACTTTTTTAGCACCAGCAGCTAAATGACCTTTTGCTTTTTCAGAATCAGTGAATAAACCTGTTGATTCAAGAACATATTCTACTCCAAGGTCTTTCCATGGCAGTTGTGAAGGATCTTTTTGAGCTAACAAGCATTTAATTTTATGACCATTAACAACAAGAATATCATCATTCTCTAATGATGGGTCACTTTTTTCACTGCTCAATGTTCCTTTAAACTTACCATGAACTGAATCATACTTTAATTGATAAGCAAAATATTTAGCATCATTTGAAATATCCACAACAGCAACAACATCTACCTCTTTGCCAAGGTAGCCTTTGTCTGCTAATACATTAATTATTTGTCTGCCAATTCTTCCGAAACCATTAATTCCGACTTTTGTTGCCATGATTTTTTCCTCCATATACGAATTTGTGTAAATTTTGAATGGCAATATAGTTATTAATTAAAGAAGTTTCAATTTATCTTAATAATTAATTTAATAATTTCTGTATATCATCAAATTAAGCTAATTAATTGAGGATATACTTGAACTTTAACTTTGATATTTTATTAAAAAAATAATTGGTGATTAATTTTGAAAAGGTTATTTTTCAATGACAATTATAATAAATCAGTGGGTGTAAGTATGAACTCATCTGAGTTTTTATCATATGTCCCAATTTTTTCTGAATTGCCGATTTCCGAGTTAGAAAAAATTGAAAAAGTTGGTTCAAGAAAAAAATATGCTAAGAATGAGATAATATTAAAAGAAGATGAAGCTGGTTCTGCACTATTTGTAATTATATCAGGTAAAGTAAAAGTTGCAAGGACAAGTCCAGATGGCAAAGAAGTTATTTTGACAATTTTAAATGAAAGTGATTTTTTTGGAGAGATGGCAATTCTGGATGGACAAACTCGTTCTGCAACTGTAACTGCAATTGAAGATACAGAACTTTTTATAATACAACGCAATGATTTTATTACATTGCTAACAAATCATCCTGAAGTTTCAATATCTTTACTTCAGGAATTAACTAAAAGACTCAGAGCAGCAGATGTAAAAATCAAGGCTCTTTCATTAAAAGATGCAGAAGGAAAAGTTGCTACAGTTTTACTCCAATTAGCAGATGAGTTTGGAAAAATTAAACATGGACAGGTAGAATTAGAAAACCTGCCGAACCAACAAGATTTAGCAAATATGGCTGGAACTTCAAGAGAAACAATTTCAAGAACATTGCACGCTTTTGCAAAGAAAGGATTGATTGAAATTGATGGTTCAAAAATTCGCATCATTGACTACGAAAAATTTAAGGAACTCTATAGTTAATGTCGGCAAAGGTTGATTTACATATTCATACAACTTATTCAGATGGAGCTTACTCCCCTTTTGAAATCATAGACAAAGCTTATAAAGCAGGCTTGAGTATTATAAGCATAACGGACCATGATAGTATCAATGGGATTAAAGAAGCAATTTTATATGGGAAAGAAAAAGGAATTGAAGTTATTCCCGGCTTAGAATTAAGCACCGACATCGAAGATAAAGAAGTTCACTTGTTAGCATATTTTATTGACATCGATAATGAGGAACTTCAGAAGTATCTAAAATTTTTCCGAGAAGAGAGACTTTATAGAGCTAAAAGAATTGTTCAAAAATTGAGGAATCTCGGATTATCAATTTCCATTGATGATGTCTTAGACCGAACAAATAACTCAGCTGTAGGAAGGCCTCATATAGCTTATACACTTGTTGACCTTGGCTTAGTGAATAATTATACAGAAGCATTTGAAAAATATCTGGGAGATAACTGCCCCGCATATGAACGCAAAATTCATATCTCACCAAATAGTGCATTAAAATTAATTAACGATAGCGGTGGTTTATCATTTATAGCTCATCCCGGTTATATGAAAGAATCAATATTATTAAATATTATTAAAGCAGGAGTTGATGGTATTGAAGTAATTCATCCAAGCCATAATGAAAACCAGATTAATTTTTATAGAGGAATCGTCAATCAATATTGTTTGTTAGAAACCGGGGGTTCAGATTTTCATGGAGGCAAAAAGAATGATGAAGAAAATCTTGGCCAATATTGTATCTCTCTCAACCACGTTGATGCAATGAGAAAAATGCTCCTAAAAAATACCGCATAGAATCTTAGTTGTAAAATGCCTTTAGAGAATTTATATCTAAAAAAATTCTAAATTTGCTTTCAATATTATAATCTATCAGGGAATAGAATGAAAAGAATATTTTTAATTATCATTTATGCATTAACAAGTTTTAGTTATGCTCAAAACATTGGACAATGGAAAATATTTTCGGATATGAAAAATATTCAGTCTATAACTTTAACAAATGATGGATTATGGGCTGCAACAACTGGAGGAGCTTTCAAATACAATTTTTCAGATGGAACATTTTTCACTTTAACAAAAGCTGATAAATTAAATAGTCAAGTCCTAAGCTCAATTAATTCCGACAGTGAAGGTAAAATATGGTTCGGTTCTTTTGAAGGATATATAATTTCATATAATCCCAAAGACAATTTTGTAAAAAATATTCTTGATATTTATAAATCAAACAAAACACAAAAACGAATTAACAACATTTTTACAAAAAGCGATACAATTTTTGCATCAACAGATTTTGGCTTAGTGCTGATAAATTCTAAAAATTATTTTCTTTATGATACTTTTTTAAAGTTAGGAGACTTCCCTTCCGAATCAAAAGTAACTTGTGCAATAAAAACTTCTTTAATTTATGTATGCACAGAAAATGGTGTTGCAGTACAAAAACCAGGAACAATTAATCTTACTGCCCCAGAATCATGGACTACATTTAAACTTAAGACCAACATTAATGCTACTTCAATTAAAAAAATTATTGAATGGAATAACAATATTTTAATTGCAACAGACAATGGAATTTTTTCTTTTGAAAATAATCAATGGAAACCCTTCCTTTTTCAAGGAACAAACATAATCGATATTTCATCATCGGATAACAAATTATCCATAGCAACCGATAATTCGGTTTATCAATTTTTCAATAATGAACTAACAAAAATTTATGAAGACTTTACAAACTCGATATCTTCTGTAATCAGCAATGGGTCTAGAATTTACATTGGCACAAATAATGGTTTGATTGAATTCAACAATAGCAATGTAAAAGTACTATACCCAGAAGGTCCAGCTGGAAATTTATTTATAAATCTTGCAGCAGATAATGACGGCAATTTATGGATTGCAACAGGAAGAGATGGAGCAGGAATTGGTTTCATGAAATTTGATGGTGAAAATTGGACGCTTTACAACAAACAAAAATATCCTCAACTTCCTTCTAATGATTATTTCAATATTTATGCTGATAAAGATAACACAGTTTATCTTGCAAATTGGGGAAATGGTTTTACAATTTTTAAGGATGGCAATTTTAAAGTCTACAAAAAAGATAACAGCCCTCTTATTGGGATAGCAAATGATACAAATTTTATTGCAATCTCTGATGTTAAAACAGATTCAAAAGGAAATATCTGGATTACAAATTTTAATCCTGCAAACAACAAACCATTAATTGTATTGACTAAAGATAACAAATGGTACAGTTATACATTGGCAAGCTTTGGCTTTACAGAAAAAGACGGAATATACAGAATGGTAATTGACCAGTACGATACAAAATGGTTTTTGTTATTTTCTGGAAAAACAGGTCTCTATTATTTTAATGAAAATGGTACATTTGAAAATTTGAATGATGATAGATTAGGTTATCTCAGCACAAACAATGGATTAATTTCAAATGATGTTAAAGCATTATCAGTTGATAAACGCGGACAACTATGGATTGGAACAAGTCTGGGAATGAATTTTATTTCAGACCCTTCTAATCCAAGAATATCAGAATTAATTATTCCATCACTAAGAAGTCAAAGTATTACTTGCATAGCTGTTGATGCTTTAGACCAGAAATGGGTTGGAACAACTAATGGTGTTTTTGTTCTTTCTTCAGATGGACTTCAATTACTTGCTCATTTTACTTCAAAAGATTCACCTATTCCTGATGATAATATAAGAAGCATTGCTGTGGATGAAAAAAATGGAAGAGTTTATATAGGCACCGATTATGGCCTTGCAATGATTCAAACATATGCTATAAAACCTGTTGAAAGTTTCAATGAACTTTTTATTTATCCCAATCCATTCATTATTGAAAGCAAAAACAATTATGTTACAATTGATGGATTGATAAAAAATTCTTACATAAAAATTCTTGATATCAGCGGGAATCTTATAAAATATATTAAAACTCCAGGAGGTAGAATTACTCTCTGGGATGGAACTGATATGGATGGTAATTTAGTAGCAAGCGGAATTTATATAGTTGTAGCATACGACGAAGAAGCAAACAATGTAACTACAGGTAAAATTGCAGTAATTAGAAAATAACATGATAGACATAAAAAATTTATCGATTCAATTTACAGGTGAAAACCTGTTCGAAAATGTTAACCTGAAAATTGGCAAACATGATAAAATTGCTTTAGTTGGTGCTAATGGAAAAGGCAAATCAACTTTTCTAAAATTAATTTATGGAATAGAAAAACCTGAAACAGGAGAAATTAATAAACAGAAAGGTATTCGAATTGGATACTTACCGCAGGATTTAATTTCATTCCGTGATAAAACTTTGTTTGAAGAAGTAAAATCTTCCATGATTGAATTAAACACAATAATTGAAAAAGAAAAAGAAATCCTTGATTCATTAAATAAAAATAATCTATCAGAAATTGACAGACAGGAATTAATTGAATCGCTTGGAGAAATTAATGATAAAAAAGAAAATATTGACTTTTACAGAGCTGACTCAAAAATTAAAAAAGTTCTAACGGGCTTAGGTTTTCAAGAAAAAGATTTTTTCAGATTGACTCAGGAATTCTCAGGCGGATGGCAAATGAGAATTCAACTTGCAAAAATTCTTCTTGCTGAAAATGATTTAATTTTACTTGATGAACCCACAAATCATCTTGATATCGATACTCTAACTTGGCTTGAAGAATTTCTTTATGATTTCAAAGGTGCATTGATAATTGTTTCTCACGATAAACATTTCATAAATAAAGTTACAAATAAGACTCTTGAGATATTCAATAAACAAATTAATTTTTTCCCTGGCACTTATGACCAATATCTAAATTTCAAAAAAGAAAGAGAAGCTCAATTAAAAGCTATTGAAAAAAATCGAGAGAAAAAGATAAAAGAAATAGAAAGATTTATTGAAAGATTTAGATACAAAGCAACAAAAGCTCGTCAGGTTCAAAGCCGCATTAAAATGCTTGATAAAATGGAATCTGTTGAACTGATTGAAGATGAAAAAAAGATTGAGATAAAATTCCCAGAAACACCAAAAAGTGGAAGCATCCCTGTTGAGTTAAAAAATGTATACAAAGCCTACAATAATTTAGAAGTATTAAAAGATGTAAACATAAAAATCGAAAGAGGAGAAAAGATTGCTGTAGTTGGACCAAATGGTGCAGGTAAAACTACTTTTGCAAAAATTGTTGGGAATAAAATTGATGTTTCAAAAGGGGAAGTTATCTATGGGCATAACACAATTATTTCTTATTACGAGCAAGAAGTTGCAGACAGCTTAAATTTAGAATACGACTTAATTGACACACTTGAAGAAATAAATGATGAATTAACTCCAGGACAAATTAGAAAAATTCTTGGATCGTTTCTTTTTACTGGTGATGATGTTTTTAAAAAAGTAAAAGTTTTATCTGGAGGAGAAAAAAGCAGACTTGCACTTGCAAGATTATTACTAACCAAAAGCAATTTAATCATACTTGATGAACCTACAAATCATCTTGATTTATCTTCAAAAGAAATTCTGCAAAAAGCATTAGTTGATTTTTCTGGCACTTTAATAATTGTGTCACACGATATCGATTTTCTCAAGCCAATAGTCAACAAAGTTATTGAAATAAGAAATCAGAGCTTAAAAGTTTTTTATGGTGGAATTGAATATTATCTTCAAAAAAAATTATTGGAATCCATCCCATCGAGTAAAGAATTAGAAGAAGAAAAATTTAACCAGTTAAAAGAATCAGCAAAATCTAACCGGAAAGAACAAAAAAGATTAGAAGCCGAATTAAGACAAAAAAAATATGCTTTAACTAAAGACATTAAAAAAGAATTAGAAAACTCTGAAAAAGAAATCATAAGATTAGAAAACTTAAAAAATGATATTGAACATGAATTAACAAAACCTGAAATTTTCAGTAATCCTGAACTTGCAAGAGAAAAAAATCTCGAATACGAAAAAATAAAAAAGCTGCTTAATGATGAATATAACCGTTGGGAAGAACTAAACTATAAATTAGAAGAAATTGAAAAGAGCATCACAATAAATAATAATTAATTATTATTTATTTTCATTAAAAAATTCTTCAGCGAGTGCAACACCTCCAAACAAAGCTGCATCATCACCTAATTTCGTAACACTTATTTTCACATTTTCACCGCATTCGGGTAAAACAGCCTCCAAAAATGCTTCTTTAATTTTTGGAAGCATAAATTTATGCATAGCTTCAATTACTCCGCCACCTAAAACTATAGTATCAAAATTTAGAAATGTAGTTAAGCTCCCAAGAACAGTTCCAATTGTTACACATGCTTTCGATACATATTTGACTGCTAAAGCATCATTCTGTTCTACAGCATGAGCAAGGGTTTTACTCTTTATCGTTTTATCCGATGATAAAAATTCTTTCAAAATACTTTTTTTCCCTTTTTTAATTTCCTTCTTAATTGCTTTAATAATAGCCAATCTGCTTGCTGAAAGTTCAAAAGTATTAGCAGATTTTTTTGATGAGAAAGCACCCTTGCTGTTTACAATCATGTGTCCAATTTCACCCGCATAAAATGTTGAACCGCGATAAAGTTTTCCATCAAAAAACAAAGCGCTGCCTATTCCAGTACCGATAAAAACAATTAGCATATTTTTTATTTCATCATTAAACTCAAATTTTTTTATTCCAAGTCCAGCAAGATTAACATCATTCTCAATTAAAACGGGTATAATTGTGTGTTCTGATAATGCTTCCTTTATATTGAAATTTTTCACAAAAAGATTTGGAGCATTAGAAATAATTCCTGTAAATGGATTAACAGTCCCTGGCACACCAAGACATAAAGCTTTTACATTCTTTTCTGAAATTTTATTTTCAAGAATCAATTGATTAACCGATTTCAGTATTGATTGAGTTAAACTTTCCTCTCCTTTTTTAACATCAGTAGGAATTTTTACTCTTGATACAATTTGATTTTGAGAGTTGATTAATGCAGAAAGAATTTTAGTGCCTCCAAGGTCAACTGATATAATAAAATCCTTACTCATAATTTCCTCTTAATTTTAAGATTGAATTTCAGTCAATATAAAATTTTATTAAATTGATACCGAATTTAATATTTATTTCACATTTTATTAAAAAGAATATAAATAGTTGTTATAAAATAACTCATTTCTTAAATACAAATGGAGTTTAAATGTATATAAATTTTTGTGATATCCCTGGTCAGCAAAATTTATTTCTTGACTATTTATACGAATTCGATAATGTCAAAAGATTTTATAAAAGCAATTTTAGAGAGCAAGAATCTTATGAAACATTATTTAACAGGTTAGAAAATTTTAACAGACCACATCGCAATCAACTTATTGAATTAATCAAAAAGCAATATCAAAACATCAGAATATCTAAGCAAACTGAATCAAATATTGAAGCTCTTTATTCAAACAGAACATTTGTTATTTGCACAGGACAGCAATTAGGAGTTTTTGGCGGTCCTCTGTATACATTTTATAAAACTATTACTGCAATTAAACTTTCAAACTATCTCAAAGAAAGATATGATAATTATCAGTTTGTGCCGGTTTTCTGGCTTGAAGGAGATGACCATGATTTTGATGAAGTAAGAAAATTCAGCATACTTAATAATAACAATGAACTTGTTACTCTCAAATATGATGATGGTCTTGAAGAAGAATTAAATCGCGGCTGCATTGGACTCAAATCTTTCAACAATAATCTTGAAAAGTTATTCGAAGATTTATCATTGCATTTAAGAGAAACTGAATTTAAGAATTCAGTAATTGAACTGTTGAAATCATTTTACAAGCCTGGTGAAACATTTTTAGACTCATTCCGAAATTTGTTAATAAAAATTTTTGATGATTATGGATTAATTGTTTTCAATCCTCTTGATTCAGAAATTAAAAAATTACTTACTCCAATTTTTTCAGAAGAAATAATTAATTACCGCAGTCATACAATTCAACTTGTTGAAAGAAGTGCAGAGTTAGAGGAAACTTATCATGCACAGGTTAAGGTAAAGCCAATCAATCTATTTTTTATAGAAAATAATGAGCGTCTTCTTATTGAACCTGTTGAAGAAGAGTATCGATTAAAAGGCAGAAGAAAAAAATTTACAAAAGACGAATTGTTAGAACAGTTAAATCAGCATCCAGAAAAATTTAGTCCAAATGTTTTGCTCAGGCCAATTTGTCAGGATTATTTATTCCCAACTGCTTTTTATGTTGGTGGACCATCTGAGATAAGTTATTTTGCACAAATCTCACCACTGTATGATATTTATAACATTGTTCAGCCAATAATTTATCCTCGCGCATCTGCAACTATTGTTGAGAAAAATATTAAGTCAATTATTGAAAAATATAATCTCGATTATCTAAATCTATTCACAACCGAAGAAGAATTAATTACAAAAATTATCGAACAAAATTCTACTACAGATATCAATTCACTTTTCGAAGAAACACAATCTAACATCGGAAGGATTTTATATCAGTTAGGAGAAAATTTAAGCAGCATTGATAAATCGCTGCTTGATATTACAGGAAAAACTAAAATCAAAATTGAAGAAAATCTTAATTATCTTAAAACAAAAGCACTTGAGCTTGAAAAAAGCAAGCACGAAGTAACAATTCGTCAGCTTACAAAAGCAAGAAATAACTTGTATCCTAATAATAACTTACAAGAAAGAGAAATAAATTTTATTTACTTTGCCAATAAATATGGACTTGATATTTTGAAATGGGTTTTTAATGAACTTACAATTAACAAATTTGAACATCAAATATTAGAGTTATAACCCAAGCTTTGAAGTTGAGTTAAGAAATCTGGATTTGAAATAGAAACACAATCAAAATTATTAATTCTGCCGCCATTTTTTATTAGCATCGACATTACAGCAAATGCCATAGCAATTCTATGGTCACCATAGCTTTCGAAAATAAAATTATCTTCTAAAATTTTTCCATCAATTTCAAAACCATCTTCAAACTCTTCAACTTTCAACCCTGTTCTTTTATAATTTTCACATAAAGCTTTTATTCTATCGGACTCTTTAACTCTCAATTCTTTTGCATTTGTAACTTTGAATTTCCCTTCTGCAAAAACTCCAGCTACAGATAAAATCGGAATTTCATCAATAATATTTGGAATAATTTCAGCTGGTATTTCAATATTTTTTAATTGACTGCTTTTTACTCTTATATTTCCTCTTTTTTCTCCGTTCTGAGTTATCTCATTTTCAATTGTAATATTTCCTCCCATTGATATTAATATATCTAGAATACCTGTTCGTGTTTCATTGAGTGAAACATTTTTTATCAGAATATTAGAATCTTTTGACAACAATCCCAGAACAATGAAAAATGCTGCTGTTGAAATATCTGAAGGAACTGTTATTTCAAAATTTTTAGGATAATTTTTTTTAGAAACAAAAATTAAAGTACCTTCTTCAGTTTTTTCTGTTTTAAGTCCAAGTAATTTTTCTGTATGATTTCTTGTTGGAATTGATTCAACAATTATTGATTCATCTTCAAGATGAAGAGCTGCAAGAATTAATGCACTTTTAACTTGGGCACTCGCAACTTTTAATTTGTAATTAATAGCATGCAAACTTGACGAAGGTTTTATTACTAAAGGCAATGTCCCTTCTGGTGATGCTGTAATATCAGCTCCCATCATATTCAATGGTTCAACAATTCTTTTCATCGGTCTTTTAGAAAGGGACTCATCTCCTGTAATTATTGATTCAAAATTTTGTGCACATAAAATTCCGCTCATTAATCTTGCTGTAGTTCCAGAATTTCCTGCATACAATTCTTCTTCTGGCTTACAAAAATTTTTAAAACCTTTTCCTTTTACAATCAATAAATTTTCTTTTTCATCAATATCAACACCAAGTTTTCTAAAGCAAGAAATTGTTGATTTAACATCTTCTGCATTAGAACAATTTTTTATAATTGATTCCCCTTCTGCCATCGAAGCAAACATCACAGCTCGATGTGAAATTGATTTATCACCCGGGAGTGATAATTCACCGGATAAATTTTCAGTATAATAGAATTTCATTTTTCACACCATTTTTCAATTAATTCATTTAATTCTAGTTCTGTAAGTTCAGATTTATCATACATTCCTTTCGCTGCTCTTTGACGCTGGCTTTCATAAAGAGTAACAGCTGCAGCAACAGACACATTTAAGCTTTGTACCATTCCTCTCATTGGAATATAAAACAAATCATCAGCAAGTTTTTTCATTTCATCAGAAACGCCTCTGTGTTCATTGCCGAAGACAAGTGCTATTTTCTGTGTCAAATCGATGTCATATAAATTTCTTGCATTTTTATCCAGAAAACTTGCATAGATTTTAAAACCTTCAGCATGAAGCGAATCTACACACTTTTTTACATCATCAAATTTTTCAACATCTACCCACTTATTAGCTGATGCTGAAGTTACCTTATGAATTTTGGGAAAAGTTTCTTTTGTATAAAGCAAAGTAATTTTTGGGACACCAACAGCATCACATGTTCTAAATATTGCACTTACATTATGAGCATCGTGAATATTTTCAATTACAACTCTCAAAGAAAACTGTCTTGACGATGCAGCATTAGTTATTTTTTGAAGTCGTTCTGGAGTTCTAAATCTTTTCATCATTTATCGAAAATTATTTTATAAACAATTCTATTCCCTTCTTTTCTTGCTCTGTCAATTTTTAATTTTAATTCGGGTTTAGCCTGGATATAGAATTTAAAGAGTTCAATAGTTTTGTTTATTGCATCATCTTCAATGTGAGCCCAGCTTTCACATCCTTTAATTGAGGGAATTTCTGCTGTGAATCCGTCATCGGTTTTAGTTACAATTAAATCCAGTACCACGAACTATCACCTCTTAAGATTCACCTTTGACAATTTTCACACTTGCACTTGCACCAATTCTATCTGCTCCGCTTTTTATCATCAAGAGTGCATCTTCGGTAGTTCTTATTCCTCCTGAAGCTTTAACACCAACAGCAGAACCAACCACATATTTCATCAAGGCAACATCACCTGCAGTAGCACCACCTTTGCTAAAGCCTGTTGATGTTTTTACAAAATCTGCTTTAGCTTCTTTGCTTATCAAACACGCAATTACTTTTTCTTCATCTGTAAGCAAAGCAGTTTCAATTATCACTTTACATATACCATTAAATTTTTTTGCAGCTAAAACAACTTGATTAATATCATTAAAAACATACTGATAATTTTTTTGCTTTAACATTCCTATATTAATTACCATATCAATTTCCTGAGCGCCATTTTTCAAAGCCTGTTCAGCTTCAAAACGTTTTACTTCTGTTGTAGTTGCACCAAGGGGAAATCCAATAACAGTACATACTTTAACATCAGAATTTTTTAATAAATCTCTGCACAAAGTTACATAACAAGGATTAACACACACAGAAGCAAAGCCATATGTTTTTGCTTCTTCACATAATTTTTTTATTTCATCAGGAGTAGCTTCTGGTTTTAATAAAGTGTGGTCAATCATTCTTGCAATATCTTTATTTGTTAATTCCTCGCCAATGCCAGGACCTGCAGCAATTCTTTCTGCACCGTTTTCAATAATATTTTTTACTGCCACAGGCTGGTCGATTACATTTCTTTCCCAGCCATTGCAAGTTCCTGCATGACAATAAAATTCCTGCAAAGCTTTTTCAATTAAAACTTGAGATACAATTTTGTCAATTAATGATGAATCCATGCTTCTTCTCTAAAAATTTTGTAAATGCAAGAAATGTATTTTTTAATAACATTGCAATTGTCATTGGTCCAACTCCACCTGGAACCGGAGTTATGTATGATGCTTTTTTCTCAACTTCATCAAATTTAACATCACCAACAAGTCTATAACCCTTTTTTGAATTTTTATCTTCAACTCTGTTAATTCCAACATCAATAATTACAACACCTTCTTTAATCATATCTGAAGTTATAAAATTTTCTTTCCCGATTGCTGCAATTAAAATATCTGCCTCTTTTGTGTATTTCGATAAATCTTTTGCTGCTGAATGGCATACTGTAACAATTGCATTTGCTCCTTCTTTCTTTTGCAAAAGCATGTTTGCAACTGGTTTCCCAACAATATTACTTCTGCCAACTACAACAACATGTTTCCCTTTTGTATCTATCGAATATCTTTTTAATAATTCAATAATGCCATAAGGTGTGCAGGGATAAAAAGTTTCTTTGCCAATTACAAGATTTCCTACATTTACCGGATGAAATCCATCAACATCTTTTTCTGGTAAAATTGATTCAATAATTTTTTGTTCATTAATATGTTTTGGTAATGGAAGCTGAACAAGAATACCATGATAATTGTCATCATGATTATAGTGATTAATATAATCAATTAATTCTTTTTCGCTGATATCAGCTGAAAGATTTTCAACCTTTGAATTCATCCCAATTTCATTGCATGCTTTACTTTTTGATGACACATAAACTTGCGAAGCAGGATTATCACCAACAAGTATAGCAACTAATCCAGGAACTTTTCCTGTTTTATTTCTTGCTTCAGCAATTCTATCTTTTAATTCTGTTTTAATCTCTTCAGCAACTTTTTTACCATCAATTATTACAGCCATAAAGTTCTCTAATTTAATTGAGAATATTTTGCAACTATAAATTTATTTTTCTTTCAAACTCTGGAATAAAAATTCTTTCAATCTCAACTGTTTTTCCTGTTTGAGCATCAACCTTTAGAAAAACTCCACAGAGATGAACATTATCAACAGCTGTTTGATATTTTTGAGGTGTTTGATAAAGAAATCTATTTATAGCAGCATCTGTTTTCATTCCGATTACAGAATCATATGGACCAGTCATCCCGCAATCTGTAATATAACCAGTTCCTTTCGGAAAAATTCTTTCATCCGAAGTTTGAACATGAGTGTGAGTTCCAA
The DNA here is from genome assembly GCF_057554405.1 of Rosettibacter sp. KY25. NCBI lineage: Bacteria > Pseudomonadati > Ignavibacteriota > Ignavibacteria > Ignavibacteriales > Melioribacteraceae > Rosettibacter > Rosettibacter sp. KY25. The sequence goes on from NZ_BAAJAO010000001.1 coordinate 101,000, forward strand.
TAACTGCAGATACTTTTCCGTCAAGATAATTAACGAGTGCAACTTTTTCTGCTGTGGCTTCAGCATGAAAATCAACAATAATAACATTTGTTTCCTGTTTTATTTTGGGAATAATCCAATCACTTGTTCTAAATGGACAATCAATTGTTGCCATGAATGCTCTCCCCTGCAAATTTACTACACCAACTTTTCCTTTTGGTGTATCAAGTATGTAATAACCATTTCCAAAAGTTCCTTTTGGATAATTCAATGGGCGCAATACTCTGGGATCTTTTTTAAGAAATTCCTGAGATTGATGTTTATCCCATGTATGATTTCCGCCTGTAATTACATGAACTCCGAGTTCAAAAAGTTGTTTTGCTTCTTTTTCGGTGCATCCTTTACCGTCAGAAGCATTTTCACCATTAACAATAGTAACATCGGCTCTATATTTTTTTTGCAAAGATGGAAGCCACATGTTAACTATGTTAAGTCCAGGTTGACCTACTATATCACCAATAAAAAGTATATTTATATTCATAATCAAATCTTTTAATAAGAAATATATTGAAAATAGAAAGAATTACGAAATGATAATGATTATCTTAAAATATTTTTCTCAAAAATATTTTTAATTGCATTGAAGAATTGATTAATTAATACAATAATTTTCCTCTTAAAGCAGGATTGTTGAGTGTTTATTAAATTTGATAAACAAAAAACTGTTTGATATGGAATTAAAAGAAATTCAGTTTGAAAACGCAGAATATTGTGTATTTGATTTTGAAACAACTGGAACTTCTGCAAAATTTGATAAAGTAATCGAAATAGGAATTGTTAAAATTCGTAATGGAAAAATTGTTGATACATTTCAATCATTCATAAATCCTGGTAGGCAGATTCCATATTCAATTACATTGCTAACTGGAATCACTAATTCTGATGTAATAGAGGCACCATATTTTGAAGAATTATATCCTCGTATCATTGATTTTATTGGTGATTCAATACTGGTTGCACATCATCTTAACTTTGACTATTCTTTTCTTAGACAGGAATGCTTAAGTGCAAATCTTGAAGTTCCATCTAATCCTGCAATTTGCACATTAAAATTAGCTAAAAGATTATTTCCAGAACTTCCAAGCAAATCCTTGGGAAGTTTAACAAAACATTTCAAAATTCGTCATCGCAATATTCATCGTGGATTGGGAGATGCGATGGCAACAGCAAAAATTCTTCTGAAGATGTTTTCTTATCTTCGTAACGAGCATAATGCAGAAACTGCAGCGGATATAATTAATTTTCAAAATATTCCATCATCAAAACCTTTCAAAGTAATTAAAAAGAAATTAGCAGAAGATTTATCTAATGTTCCAGATACTCCAGGAGTATATTTCTTCAAAAATTCAAGAGATGAAATTATTTACATTGGGAAAGCTAAATCTCTTAAGCAAAGAATCAGTAATTATTTTCTGAATAATACTCCGCGCAAGACAAAAGAAATTGTAAGAAAAGCTCATCGAATTGATTTTCAAAAAACTAACACAGAATTAACTGCTTTGCTTGCCGAAGCTGAACTAATTAAAAGACATAATCCAAAGCTCAATACACTATTAAAAAAATATTCAAGCAATTATTTCATAAGAGTAAATAATAAAGAATATCCTGATGTTGAAGTTGTTACAACATTTGATTTTGACGGCAATGATTATTACGGGCCTTATCCAAACAGAGAAACAGCAAATTCAATTAAAGATATTATTGACAAAACATTTTTATTGAGAGAATGCAGCGATAAAGAATTTAACAAAAAGAAAAAATGTTATTTAAGTGATATTGGAAGATGTTTTGCCCCATGCATCGAAAATGTGAAAGAAAATTATGATAATGAACTTAATCTTGTTCATGAATTCTTAAAAGGTCATAATCAATCGGCTGTTGACAGACTTTTAAGGAAAATGAAAATCTACAGTGAACAAAAAAAATATGAAGAAGCTGCAGCAACAAGAGATATAATCAACTCAATATTAAATCAATTGAATAAAGCATCAATACTTTCTGAACCAATCAACAAAGCAAATGTATTGATTGAAGTTTATGGAAAAAGAGAAAATGATTATTTGCTTTTGCTCGAAGGGAAAATATTTATAAAAAATTTCTTTATTGAAGAAAAATGCTTTTTTGATGAAATGCTTGAAGATTATTTTGAAGGGGTCCAATATCTTTTTGATGAAGTAACACAAAAAGATTTAGAAAGAATGAAAATAGCTTTGAACTGGCTTGTAAGAAATAAACAAAGAATTAAAGTTCATTATCTGAAAGATTATAACTCACTAACAGAATTATCAAAAAGCATGATATTCGTTCAACAACATGCTTATAATTTATAATCATCTTGGAACAAATCTCAAAATTATAAACCTAATAATATACGCCGACAACAAAATTATTGCAGCATAAAGCAACAAAGCCTTTAACGAATCTTTTGTAATTTTATAAGTTGACATATAACCACGCCATCCGCATTCTTTGCATCTATAAATCTTAAGGAAAGTTATTCTTTTGATAATTTGTTCACGCATATTTCTTGCTCTTGAGCTATGTAATGCTAAAGCTGATTTACATGATGGACACTTGGAATACTGTGGATTGACACTTATCAATATTTTAAATGTTTTCAAATGCTTATACCCTCAACCTAATTTTATTGAAAGAAATATTCCCATAAAAATACTTAATACTAAAATTGCAGCTACGATTAATGTTATATAAAAAAATTTTTTATCATGATTCTTATAAAAAAAGAAAACTGAAATAAATACTCTCAGTATCGGAGTTAAAATTAAAGTTATTGTTCCAAGATATAAAAATGGTTCGGGTTCAAGTTTCAAGATATTTTGGAAAAAGTCTCCAACATTCTTAAATGTATTATGATTAAAAACAGCAAAGTCTTCATGTTTGATAATTAAAAGAATAATCCCAATAACATAAAAAAATATTGTTGAATAAATTCCTACTGCGAGGATACGTCCTACATTTTTATTTAGATTTTGATTTTCCACTTATAAACACCTCAAAATAAATTTATGTTCAATCCATCAGATAATCCTTTTAGTATCATTCTTATTGAAAGATAACCAGCAACAGCAGTGAAAAGAAGTTTAATAAACTTGCTTTTGAATTTGTTCATAATGCTGCTTCCAAAAGTAGCCCCTGCAATTGTTCCAAGTGCAACTGGTGCAACATAGTGCGGGTCAACAGAGCCGTTCAGAAAATAAAGAGTAGAACTTGCTGCGGCTGTTACTCCAATCATAAATTTGCTTGTTGCAACTGAAACTTTCATTGGCACTTTCATTAAAGTGTTCATTGCAGAAACTTTGATTATTCCACCACCAATTCCAAGTAAACCCGAACCAATTCCAGCAAGCATAGCAACAAAGCTGCCGCTCAAAGGATTATGAACTGCATATTCAATTCTTTTTTTCAAAGCAGCATCGTAGAATGAATCTTTGATTCCAATTATATTTTCAAATTTATTATTGGGATTAAATTCAGAATCAAATTCATATAAATCATCATTCTCTCTGGTTAAGTAGGAATAAACAGCCATTGAAAATACAAGTGAACCAAAAATCACGCTCAGAATCCAACCATGTAAAATTAAAGCTAACAAGGCTCCCATCAGTGCACCAAGAGTGGTTGAAACTTCGAGAAACATTCCTAATTTAATATTAGTTATTTCCTGTTCAACATACTTATGTGCCCCAGCAATGGAAGTTGCAATTACAGATATTAAACTTGCAGCAATTGCATTGTGAATTGGTACTTTATAAATTAGAGTTAAAGCAGGAACAATAATAATTCCGCCACCAATTCCAACAAGAGAGCCCAATAAACCTGCAACAACTGAAATTAAAAATAGAAGCAGTATATTAATGAACATTTGTACTCAATAGTTTATTATATATTTGTGGATTATTCAAAATTGATAAAGCAGTTTCAAATTGATTATCATGTTTTAATGATTCTAAAATTCTTCCAATTCTTCCAATAGTTCTTGCAGCTAATTCTTCCTTTATCAAACCAATTATTTCATCTTTGAATTTATTGATTTCTTTAGAATTATTTTCTGCAATTTGTTTTTTTGCATTATCAAGCTGGTCAATAAAATTATTACCCAGATTTTCTTCTTTTGCTGCCTGTTTTAATTGGTCAATTAATTTTTCAGTAGGGGATACAAATTGAAAACTCTGTTTTTGAACATAATTCTTAAATTCTTTTAACAAATAATCATCAGAAACATCCTTAAGATTCATCGAAGAATTATTATTGAAAAGATAAGTAGCAAATTTGAAAAACATTCCATCTGCAAGTAATCTTTGAATTAAGATTGATTTCGACTTATTGTTCACAATGGAATCTGGTTTGATACCACCTGCTGAAAATACTTTTCTTTTATTATCAGTATGGAATTCAGCTTGTTCTTGTGTGGAACTCTTTTGTAAAACTTTATTCTTTTCAGAGTAATTAATTTTTTGTATGCATCTTCCGCTTGGAGTATAATAACGAGCTGTAGTAATTTTTAACGATGTATTAAAAGAAAGTGGGATAACAGTTTGAACCAAACCTTTTCCAAAAGAATTAGTTCCAATAATAACTGCTCTATCATGGTCTTGAACTGCACCTGCAACAATTTCTGAAGCAGATGCTGAACCTTCATCAATCAATACTGCAAGTTTTGGAGTAGATGCAATTGGTTCTTCCTGCGAAAAATATTTTTTGACATTCGAACTATCTCTTCCTTTTACAGTAACAATTAATTGACCTTTCGACAAAAATTTTTCACAAACATCAATTGCAGCATCAAGTAAACCACCTGGGTTTCCTCTCAAATCCAAAATTATCGATTCAATTTTTCTTTGCGATTTTAGTTCGAGCAGTGCTTTCTTTACCTCATCACCTGCAGCTCTTGAAAAGCCACTTAACTTTAAGTAAACATTATTAGAATTTTCCGGCACAAAACCATAGAACGATAAATTTTTTATTTCAATCTCTTCTCGAATCAAATTAAATGTTAGTTCTTCATTAACTCCTTCTCTTCTTATAGTAATTTTAACTGTTGTGCCTGGTTCGCCTTTTAACAAATTGCTTAGTGATTCATAATTTTCTTTAGTAACGGGAGTATCATCAACTTTAATAATTACATCACCAATTCTTAATCCCTGTCTTTGTGCAGAATACCCTTCAATTAAATCTACGATTGTAACATTATCATTTCTTAAACCAACAGTTGCCCCAATGCCTCCGTATTTTCCTTTTGTAATTATATCAATATCTTTTTGATGACTGTCATCAATAAAATTTGTATAAGGGTCCAATGATTCAAGCATACCGGAAATTCCAGCAAGCATAAATTCTTGTGGATCAATGGGGTCAACATAATTTAGTGCAACCTCTTTGTATACTCTTCCAAAAATGTCTATGCTTTTATTTATCTCGAAATAAAAATCCGAATCATGTCTTATAAAGCCAGAAAAAATTAAGATAAATGCAATTGCAAAAAATATTTTTGTTCTGTTCATACTTTCCCTTTCAAATCATTTACTTTCTAAATGCTTAATTATGATATTATGAATTTCATCAATAGAAAGAAGGCCATCAATTTTTTTTATTCTTTTTTCTTTTTCACAAAGATAAAGATAACCATTTCTAACTCGTTCATAAAATTGAATTTTTTGTAAATCAATTCCATTAGGTGATGTTTCAATTCTATCAAGTTCAATACTTTTTACTTTTGACATTCTTTTTAATACTTCTTCTACAGGAATATCAATAAAAAAAGTAATATTGGGAATTGCATTCCCTATTACAAATTTTTGGAGCTGCATAACAAATTCCAGTGGAAGATTTCTGCCAAAAGCCTGATAAGCAATTGATGAATCATGAAATCTATCCGAAATCACAAAATATTTTTTTTCAAGATGAGGGATTATAACTTCATGAACAAGTTGAGCACGACTGGCAGCAAAAAGCAAAAGCTCGGTTTCGTTTTTCATATCGTCGTTAATTCTGTCGAGCAAAATTTTTCTTATTTGCTCTGAAATTTCCGTTCCACCAGGTTCTCGAATGACTATTACATTTTCATTTTTTTCTTTCAAATAATTTTCTAGAAGTTTTACCTGAGTGGACTTGCCGCAAAAATCTAATCCTTCAAATGTTATAAACATGTTCAGTATTGTTTAATTACAAATTCAAGTTTTTTTGGTTTTATATCAAGCAATTTAGTGAATTCCGGAATTACAACAACTGGTTCTATCATATTTTCTTCGCTTCGAACTGCATCCCAGTAATCAACATAAACTTTAATGCTGTCATTTGTAAGTTTTCCAAGTCGATTAATTCCGCCTCTCAAAATTACACTTACTTTGCTTGGATAAAGATTTAATTCTTTTGAAGGCGGAACATTTCTTATTTCTACAAATAAATCATCAAAAGCTCTTTCAACAATTTTTTGAACATCAAATTCTATTATGCATTTATCTGCTGAAAAACTAATACCGTTGACAGCTTTTAAATTAACTTCAGAAACTATCTTTTCATTAACATTATTAAAAACAACTGAATCTGTTTCGACATAATTAATACTTTGCAAAATGCTTGCTGGTCCTGATATTTCTACTTCATCTGGCGTTAATAAAATATCCGAAACTAAATCATAATTTTCTGCAAAATTAATTTTAACATTTGGTTTGATTGGAACCTTTTTAGTTACTGTTTTATCAATCTCATATTCAAAAATAACTGGAGATATTTCAAGAACATTAAAAGCAGATGTAAGCCAGATATTATTCTCTATTTCATTTCTTAAATCAACTTTATATCTTCCAATTCTGTGGTGAGCAGATATATAAAATGAATGTTCTCCAGTTAAAATTAATTTTGCAAGTTCCCAGCCTTTAGCTTTCACTTTAATTGTAATTTCCTCATCTGATATATAACTTGGTGAATAATTCTTTGGCAGGTCAATAAGTTCAACAGGCACAGAAATAATTTCGACATAATATTCTGAAAGAGTAACTGAACCCCACAGTATTAATGAAAATATTACAATAAGTATTATTGGAATAATTTTATTCTTCATACTCTAAATATAAAAAAAGGCGCTGACTTTAAAACTAATCATCAAACAAAATCATTCCTAACTTTCTATTCTTTTTGATTTTATAAAATCAGAATTAGCAGATTCATCAGTAAGAAATTCGTCATCTGATTTGATTAAAATAAGCAATTAATTCTTCTCTGTTTGCGCGGGAAATTTCTCTTCCTTTAATTGGAAAATTTTCGAAGCTGCGTGCAAGATGTCGTAATTTATGGACATTAAGTTTAGAAAGTTCTTCTTCAGAAGGAACTTCTTTTACAGTTTGTTCTTTTGCAAATTCATTTTCAGATAATTCTTCAATAGCTTCTTTTCTTAACTCTTCCAATCTTGATTCAGGTTCTTTCTTTTTTTTCTTAATTGATTGAACTTCCTCTGCAGAATCTGGCTGATCGAATAAAGTAGGATTAACTGAATTTTCTTCTTTCAAATCATTTATTTGTTCTGGTAAATTTAATTTGTTATCGGAATAAATAATATCATTTAGCTGGTCATCTGGACGTGGGATTACATGAGCAGAGATTAATTGGCTTACGCGCTGAGCTGCTGCTGCACCTGCTTCTACCGCTGCTTGAACTGCTGCAACTTCACCAACAATTTTAACTGTTACCAAACCTGCTGATATTTTTTCTTTGCTTACTAACTTAACATTAGCAGTTTTTACCATTGCATCAGCAGCTTCAATGGCACCAATTAATCCTTTGGTTTCAATTAATCCTAATGCTAAATCCATAATTTAATTATTTGGGACGTTTTGGCAGAATCAATTCAACATCAGAGTGGGGACGAGGAATAACATGAACCGAAACCAATTCACCAACACGCTGAGCTGCAGCTGCACCTGCATCTGTTGCTGCTTTAACAGCTCCTACATCTCCACGAACCATAACAGTAACATATCCACCACCGATTGTTTCTTTCCCGATTAATTCTACTTTTGCTGCTTTAACCATTGCATCGGCGGCTTCAATTGCCCCGACTAAGCCTTTGGTTTCGATCATTCCGAGTGCGTCAAGTGTCATAAGTTTGCTCCCAATATTGATTAATTTTTCTGTTTCAAAATAGTTTTTATAGTTAAAAATGTCAATTTCATTTATCTTGTTATTGAAATCTCTTTTAAATAATCTTCAAGAAGAACTGCTGCAGAATTTTTATCAAGCAATCCTTTCTCTTTTCTTTTCTTTTTTGATGGAACTGATTCTATTATTCTTTTTTTTGCTATTAAAGAAGAATATCTTTCATCAACCAATTCTACTGGCAATTGAAATTTTTTTTCAATTTCTTCTTTGAATTTTTTAATTAAAGGAAAAATTCTGGACTCTGCTCCGCTTTCTTTCAGTGGATTACCTAATATGATTTTTTTAACATGATAATCTCGAATAATCTTTTCTAATTCTAACCATAAATTTTTATTATTCTCAAGTGTAACTAAAGGATATGCAAAAATATTCAAGGGGTCAGTAACAGCTAATCCAATTCTTTTTTCGCCATAATCAATTGCTAAAATTCTTTCTTCATTTTGTGAGTTCATAATTTTCTCTTTTTAATGCTTATTGGAATCAAATCTTTCAACTGAATAAACTCCATTAATTTTCTTAAGTCTATCAATTAATTTATTCAAATGGTCAAGGTCTTTTACATAAACTGTATTTGTTCCTTTGAATATCGAATCTTCTGCACTCATGTTAACAGATTTGATATTTGTATTTTCATAATTAGTAATACAGTTTGAAATATCTTTAAGAATTCCAGGGACATCTTCACCTTTAATAATTAATCCAGCTATAAAATAAGAACCATCTGCTTTAGGCCATGTAACAGGAACAAGTCTTTCATCCCCTGCTTGAACTTTGTCTATCAAATTTTTGCAATTCTTTCTATGAATTTTAATTCCTTCCCCAATTGTAACATAGCCGATTATTGGGTCACCAGGAATTGGATTGCAGCATTTAGCATAACTTATAGCTAAACCTTTTTGTTCACCTTCAACTACAACACCGCCAGCTGTATATCTTGCAATATCTGCAAATTTATCAAATGGTAATTCGATTGACTGCTTTTGCTCTTGTTCCTCTGCTGGTTTAAGTATTTCATCAAGATTAACTTTGTTTTCTGCAATTGCTTTGTAGAAACTTCTAATGTTATCAAATTTTAATTTGCGGGAAATTTTTACTATTTCATCTGGTGTAAATGATAACTTAAGCTTTTTAGATTTTTTATCAAATAATTCTTTGCCTGCTTCAACTAATTTTTCTTCTTCTTTATTTAAATATTTTCTTATGTGATTTCTTGCTTTTTGTGTTTGAACAAATTGGAGCCAGCTTTTATTTGGATGTTGGTTTTTTGATGTAATAATTTCAACCATATCACCGCTGTGAAGTTTTGTATCAAGCGGAACAATCTTTCCATTTACTTTTGCTCCAATACATTGGTCACCAATATTGCTGTGAATCTCATAAGCAAAATCAACTGGGGTTGAATTAACTGGCAGTCGTTTTAGTTCTCCTTTTGGTGTGAAAACATAAATTTCATCTTGATATAAATTCAGTTTGAAACTTTGTAAAATTTCTTTGGTAGTTTCATCTTTAGATGCATTTTCAAAAATATCTCTTACCCAGCTTACCCACTCTTCAAGTTGTTTATCTGTTGTTGTAATTTCTTCTTTGTATTTCCAGTGAGCAGCAACACCTTTTTCTGCAATTTCATGCATCTTTCTGGTTCTTATCTGAATTTCTACAAGTCTTCCTTCGGGTCCAATTACAGTTGTATGAAGTGACTGGTAATTATTGTTCTTTGGAACAGAAATAAAATCTTTGAATCTATCTGGAACTGGTTTAAATAATTCGGTTACAATTCCAAGAACGAGATAGCATTGATTTTTATCTTCTGTTTCAAGTATAATTCTAATTGCAAGGATATCATAAATTTGTTCAAAGGGTAAATTTTGTTTAATCATTTTTCTGTAAATACTGAAAAGATGTTTTGGTCTTCCGCTGATTTCAAAAACTAATTTTTCCTTTTTCAATCTTTCTTCAATTGGTTTTATTACTTTGGCAATAAATGCTTCTCTTTCTTTTCTTGTATCATTAATTTTTTTTGCTAAATCTTCATAAGATTCTCGATTGAGATATTTAAATGCGAGGTCTTCTAATTCCCATTTAATTGCACCAAGCCCAAATCGATGAGCAAGAGGAGCATAAATTTCTTGAGTTTCTTTTGCAATTCTAATTTGTTTTTGAGGAGTTACAAATTCTAAAGTGCGCATATTATGAAGTCGATCAGCAAATTTCACAATTATAACACGAACATCTTTAATCATTGATAAAAGCAGTTTTCGATAATTTTCAGCTTTCCTCTGGTCTTCTGTTTTAAGAATTTCTTGATCTTTGAATAAACTTCCCATCTTTGTTACGCCATCAACAATTTCGGCTACATCGCTGCCAAATTCTTTTGCAATAAAATCAAGTTTAATATCAGAATCTTCTACAACATCATGAAGTAATGCACTTACGACTGAAACATCATCCAGAGGAATTTCACGAGCAACAATCATTGCAACTTCATAGGGATGATAAAAATATGGTTCCCCCGAAGCACGGAAATCATTTTTATGACACTCATAACTAAATTGAAATGCTTTACGAATCAAATCTTCATTTACTGAACGCAAATTTTCTCTGCATACATTCAGCAATTCATCGAGCATTCTTTGATGTTTTATCCTTGCTACGGTTTCCATAACAAATAACTTTTAATTTCCTTACTTTATACAATCAACAATGAATCAAGTTCATCAAAAAGTTCCAAAAGTTCTATCTCCTGCATCCCCCAAACCTGGCAATATATAACCATTTTCATTGAGTTTACGGTCAAGTGCTGCAGTATAAATTAAAACTTCAGGATGTTCTTTATTCATTTTTTCAATTCCTTCTGGAGCAGAAATTAAGCAAGCGAGAATACATTTTCCAGCCCCATTTTTTTTCAAATAATTAAACGAAGCAACTGCACTGCCGCCTGTAGCAAGCATCGGGTCAAGTAAAATTGTAATTGATTGTGCAAGATTATCAGGCGTTTTATAATAATAATCAATAGGCTGTAAAGTTCTTTCATCGCGCTGTAGTCCAATGTGTCCAACTTTTGCTTCTGGTAACATTTCTAAAAATGAATCGACCATGCTTAATCCAGCTCTTAATACTGGAATTAAAACTACAGGATGTTTTAATCTGTAACCTTTTGTTTTTTCTAATGGTGTTTGAACTTCATATTCTTCCAATTCAAAATTTTTTGATATTTCAATTGCAAGTGAAAATGAAATTCGACTTAAAGCATATCTGAATTCTGCAGGCTGAGTGTTTTTGTCTCTTAAAATAGAAATATCTCTTTTAACAAGAGGATTATCAACAATGGTTAGATTATTCATAATTATTCCTTATTAATTTTTCTTCCAAGAATTGATAATAAATTTATAAAAGGAGAAAGTGGAGGTGTGTAATTAAATTGTATGTTTGATAGTTCGCTTACCTTAATATTGTTTTGGATAAATGATGAAATTAAATCTGCATAACCTGAAACTTCATTTCCTCCAAGAAAGAATGCTCCAAGAATTTTTTGAGAATACTTTTCATATAAAATTTTACCAAAAACTTTTCTTGAATTTGGCATTACTTTAATTATATTATTTGCAGTGGCAGTTACAGATGCAAAATTAAATCTATTTTCCTGTGCTTCTTTAGTGTTAATTCCAACATAAGAAAGATAATTATCAAAAATTTTTACAGCTGCATTTTTGATAATTGGTTTTGCATAAACATTACCTCCAGCAGCATTCTCACCTGCTATGTGTCCATAATTATGTGCTATTGTAGCAAGAGGAATGTAATCATCTTTTCCTGTTATTTTATTTTTTACTTCGATATTATCACCAGCAGCAAAAATATTAGAATCCGATGTTTTTAATCTTTGGTCGACTTTAAGTCCACCTGATTTACCAATTTGCAGAGATGATGAAACAGCAAGATAATTATTTGGTTCAAAACCAATTGCAGATAACACCAAATCAAATTCAAGCTCCCAACCTTTGTAAACAACAGCTTTTAACTTATCACCTTGTATTTTGAATTTGATATCAAATGCATCCCCGAGAAATTCAACTTTGTTTTCATTAAGAATTTCTCTAACCAAATGAGATATTTCAACATCTGCTGAGGGCATTGGCAAATTTTCTTTTTCAAGCAATGTTACATCATAACCAAGTGTTTTAAAAGATTCTGCAGCTTCAAGACCAATATAACCTGCTCCGATAATCAAAACTTTTCTTACATTATTCTTTACTAAATAATCTTTTATCGATAAATAATCTTTAACATTTTTTAACGTAAAAACATTTTTTAGATTTTTTTTTAAATCCGGATGATATTTTGCTAATGAACCTGTGGTGAGTATTAAACTATCATACGGTTGCTCATATCTTTGATTTGAAATTTTGCTTAGAACTGTAACAGTTTTTTTTCGTCTGTCAATTTTTTCTACGAGATGATTTAAGTAAACTTTAACACCCTTTTCCTTTTCAAAAGTCTCTTGATTATAAAAAACAATTTCTTCCCAGTCTTTAATTTCATTTGACAAAACATAGGGCAATTCACATGTGCCAGTTGAAATGAACTCGCCTGCTTCGAACATTATCACATTTGAATCAGGAGAGATTCTTTTTGCTTTAGCAGCTGCAGCTGGACCTGCAGCATTACCACCAACAATAATTATATTTCTTGGTTTGGGAAGCATCAATCATTTATTAATTTTATCAGAAATATAATTAATTTTTATGATGATTGGTAAACTAATAATTATTTCTCTTTGAATGAGATGGTAATTGGTACACCTTCGAACCCAAAATGTTGACGAATTAATCTCTCAAGAAATCTCTTGTATGATTCTGGGATGTATTTATGTTGATTGGCAAAAAACAAAAAGATTGGATAATGTTCACCTACTTGAGTTATATATTTTATTTTGATTTCTTTTCCTGTAGGGGTTGCAGGTGGTGGAGTTTTAAGAATTTCTGGCAAAAGAACTTCATTTAATTGACTTGTTGGAATTTTCTTTTTTCTTTCTTCATGAATTTTTTTTGCAAGGTCAATTAATTTATAAATTCTTTGTTTCGTTAAAGCTGAAATTGTAATTATTGGCACATAATCAACTGTTTTCATTTTAGCTTTAATTGCATCTTCATATCTCTTTGCAGTGTTGACATCTTTTTCTATTAAATCCCATTTGTTAATTGCAATGATTAATCCCTTTCTTCTTCTTACAGCTTCTTGAATTATTCTCTGGTCTTGATTTTCAAGTCCAAGTTCAGCATCAAGAAGGAGAACAGCAACATCACAGTCCCACAATGCTCTGTAAGTTCTGACATTTGCAAAAAATTCAACATTCTCTTTAATTCTTGATTTTCTTCTCAAACCAGCAGTATCTACAAGAACAATTTCTTCACCATAATATTTAAGAATCGAATCAATGCTGTCCCTTGTTGTTCCGGGGATATCAGTAACAATTGTTCTGTCATATCCAAGAAGAGCATTTACAAGAGATGATTTACCAACATTTGGCTTTCCAATAATTGCCAGACGCAGTCTATAATCTGGTTCTTCTTTTTCTTCTGGAAATGTTAAATGATTTTGTAAATCATCCAAAAAATCTCCCAGGTTTCTTCCATTCAATGCAGAGATATCAAAAACTTTTTCGATTCCAAGAGAATAAAAATCATTTTTGTGTGATGTCATTTCAGGTGCATCGGCTTTATTAACAAGGAGATAATAAGGTTTAGTTGATTTACGAATCATATTTGCAATTTCTCTGTCAAGAGGTGTAAGCCCTGTTTTACCGTCAACTACAAAAAGGATTGCATCTGATTCTTCAAGTGCAATTTTAATTTGTTCACGAATTGCAGATTCAAATAGGTCTTCAGAATCAGGGACAAATCCACCTGTATCAATTAATCTAAAATGTTTTCCGTTCCATTCGACATCACCATAAATTCTATCTCTTGTAACACCAGCTACATCATCAACAATTGACTTTTTAGTTTTTGTCAATCTGTTGAATAATGTTGATTTCCCTACATTTGGTCTACCTACTATTACTACTACAGGTTCTTTCATATAAATTTCTTAAAATGTGTATTGCAAATTTAATTGAGGATAATAAATTGTTCTAAAACCAATTTCATCTTTTTTTAGTTGAGCAGATATTTGCAAATTTTTATTATATCTGCTTGTGCTCCATGCTGCATCAACAGCACTTATAATGTGATTGGTAATTATTATTAGAACTGCTTTATATGCAATGTTATAAAAATCATTTGCTTTTCCGCGTTCACGAGAGTAATAAATAAAATTTGGAGTAAGTGGGTCGCCATAATTGAAAGGAGTATGTTCATCCCCAAAATCATCCCATCCAACATTAAATTGAGGATATTTGCCAATCATTTCATAATATTGCTGGTCGCCAAATGGTGCAAGATGATGAGAATAATAACCACCTATTGCATTTTCAAGGCGATTAAGTTCTTTCCAGTTTACTGAACCATCTGAATTAAAAACTTTAAAATCATTTGTGTTAACTTGAGGATTTATTTTAACTGCATTGGTAATTGTCCACAAAGCATATCTTTTAACATCCCAATGTTCATTTGCAAATCTCTGAAAAAAATCTGTTTGGTCGTCCCCCTTTTTATTGTAAATTAATCCAACAGTAATTGCAGCAGCTTCTATTGCAACAAAAATTGCGCTTTTAATATAACTCTTGGAATAAAATTGACCTGCCCCTGGAACAGCAAATGAAAGCACAGCTCCAAGCAAAGGAGATTTTTTATTTGGATTGTTATTCTCAGTTTTTAAATCCTGTTTTAATGAATTTACAAATGAAATTTTAGAATCAATTTTTAAAACTCCCGATAAACTTTCCTGCTGAGAGAAAATGATTGATGTACTTAATAACATTATTAAAATTAATCTTTTCATTTTTACCTCTTCTTTAAAAATTGAAGTCAAATAAAATACCGCCGTAAAAATTCCACTCTTTACCATAAGTCACATTTTCATTCATAATCTTTCTTGAAAATTTATCGAACGCATAAGCTGCATTAAAAAATAAACTTGTTGGGAATATATAAAATGAATTCATTTTGATTCTCAGCTCGATGCCAGCTCCTTTTTTGAAATCTTTTAATGATGGAATTTTACCATTCCATGCATTGCCAAAATCTCCATAGACAGACATATAAATTTTATCAATGTAAAGATGTCCAATTCTTGTATCAATATTTTTTATTAAAGGGAATCGATATGTTAAATTAATCCAACCCAATTCATTTCCGCTGACTGAATAAAATGGATAACTTTTCATTCCAATTAAACCGCCAAGATAAAAATCAAAAAAGTCTGGCACAGTTGGTCCTAATATTGAAGCTGCTCTAAATTGTGTTGTTAAAGTATGGTCTTTCTTTATTTCAATAAATTCTTTCCAGTTTATTTCAATTCTGTGAAAATTGAAATTCTTATACTTTGGTTTCAGCATTCCATCTTCTACTGTATATTCTCCATCTGGATTATATCGATTGAATTCATAATCATATTTTAATTCAATTTTTCTTCCAACTGGATTAATATCTGAATCAACGGTTGGTCTAATTCCATCATGTGTATATTTAATCTGAAAATCTCTTCCAATAAAATATGTATCGTTTGTAGTTGGATATAAAATGTTTGTATTTGGGAAGATAAAACTGCCAAGTGTTGCAGTGTAACTGCTTAATACAAATCTGAATTCTAAATTATTTCCTTCTGTAAAAATTTTATGACGAAGGTAGAAATCAGTTTCAAACAAATTGTAAGTTACATCAGTTGTTGTATTAAATGATGTATCAAGCGAGTCGAATAAAATTAAAGTGTTAGCTTTTCTGCTTATGCTGTAAATCTCTACTCCTGCTTCTGGTCTTAAGCCTAATTTATAAAGTATCGGCAACTTATCTCGATATTCAAAAGATAAAAACAAATCTCTCTCAAATCGTTTATTAATTGCTCCGCCAGCAAAAAAGCTGAATCGATTCAAGTAATCACTCGAAGCAAGATAAACTCCGGGTTTAATTCTGTCAATTGCATAGTTTGATGTTGTATAGTTATCATAACGAATAAAAGGAATAATGCTAACACGTGAAAAATAACCTTTATATTTTTCTGCATTAAAATTATGCACATTGGTGTCGTCATAATTTATTAGATGTGATAAGTTAAAATTAACTAAATCTCCCTTTGGTTTATCTTCCGAAAGCGGTGGATTATTTCTCCAGATGTATTTTTTCGAATTATTAACTTTATTTTGTTCTTGTTTTGATAGGTAAAAAAGTTTAAAACCATCAGCAGTATATCCTGAATAAATTATATTTCCATTAAAATCTACTGTTGGTTGAAATGCTCCTCCTAAAACATTTGTTAATCTAACTTTTTCTTTCGTATCAAGATTAATTTTATACAAATTAAAAATTCCTGTTTCATCAGATGAATAAATTAAATTTCCCTCATGGTCAAAAACTGCATCTCGATTATCGTAACCATTACTGATTAAAATAGAGAAGTTACTTCCATCAGTATTTACTCTTGCAATCTCTCTTGTATTTTTTAATGAATAACCAAATACTACATAACTTCCATCAGGAGAAAATTTTGGATTATAAACTTGTTCGCCGCTGTTGAAAAAAGTTAATTGTCGAAATTCTGTTCCATCAATATTTACGATTCCAACATTTGTTGTTCCATCTTTTTGAAATAAGAAAACTATCTTCTTGCCATCAGGTGATACATCAGGATTATTTGCTCTTAATCCAAATGTAATTCTTTTGCTTTTTTCAGTTTTCAAATCATAGACATATAAATCATGAATGTTATTCCATCTTGGATTATCATCACTCAATTTTGCATAAACAATTTTATCTTCTCCAGGAATTCTTGCAATTGTTGAACGAACAAGCGGAACAAGCAGCTTTTCTTGTTTTGTTTTCAAATCAAGCAGGAAAATCGAGGAAATTCCAAAGTAGTCATTTTCTTTATTCGATATGTAAAGAATTTTGCTGCTGTCATAAAAAACTGGGTAAAAATTTCCAAATCCTTTTTGGGCAATTAATTCACCTTCAACACGATTTTCAAGAACATCTTTAATTCTTTTTTCGTAATCATTCTTAAGAAAAGTTTTCCATTCATCATATAATTCTTTGCCTGTTATTCCAATTACATCTTTGATAGCAGCATCAATTGTAAAATTAGAAAGCTTGCCAAGTTTACGAGAAATTTTTTGCAATTTATCTTCACCATATTTTTGTGAGATATAACGAGTGAGAGCAAAACCTGCATTATAAACTGATTCATTTCCCAAACTCGTTTTATCAAATACTCCCATTTGATTCCATGTTAACATTTTATTGCTTAAAGCATAACATCGCAAAATCATATCGCGGTGAGTATCCCAATCATCATAACCAAATTCTTTACGCATGTATTGAGCTGTTCCTTCTGCAAACCATGCAGGTACATTTACAGATGCAATTGGATAAGAAGCAATAAAATTAGGGAAACCATAGAGTATATCCGGTCTTCTCTTTTTTTCATAATTCATAAATTGAAAATAAAATGCAGGAAATCTTCTGTTTAATTTCATTGATGATTGAATTTGAACCATGTGAGTAAATTCATGCGAGATTACATTACGAAGCCAGTTATGTGTTCCTCTCAAATCAAAATCAAGAGCAGAAGCCCAGATTTCAATTTTGTTGTCGAAAAAGTAAGTAGCACCATTGGAATAATCATCAATATCCTTAATTACAAAATGAACCGTCTCAGGTTCATATTCATAAAGAGAAGTTATTGGTCCCCAAACTTCTTCTGCAATTTTTAATACTGTTCGAGCAGTTCTTTCGGCTTCAGGATGATAATGAACATAAACATGTTCACCTTTTATAGTAAGCCATTCATAATCAGGCTCATATTCATTAAATTGAGCATGAACTAAAATTGGAATCAAGAAAAAAATTGATATGTATTTTTTCATTTGAGAATCTGGATATGTTTATTTGATAACAGCAATTTTAATTACTTTATTTGCAAATTTCCCTGATTCAGATTTTGCTTCAACATTAGCAAAGTAAACACCACTTTGAACATTTTTTACATTCCATTTAATTTCGTTATCATAGCCGCCGTTTGCATAACCGCTTAATTCATCTACCAATTCACCTGCAAGGTCGAAAATTCTTATTTTAATTTCAGAATTTTCCGAAACAAAAAAACGAATAAATGTTTCGTCGTTATAAACCGGGTTGGGCCAATTATAAACTTTTTCTTCAGGGAAAAATCTTTTATCATTAATCGAAACTTTAGAAAAAGAAATAGATGAATTGTTCATCGAATTAGAAAATTCACTTTGCCAGTTTGCATCATTACTTTTTACTCCAATTGTCCATTGATGCAAATAATTATTTTTGTCAATCATCATCAAAGCCTGGATTGAAACAGGTGACATCGATTCGGGCAGATAATTAAACAATGCAGGAGCTAAAATTAATTCTGTTCCAATTGTAATTGGAAAATATTCTAAAACCTTTCCAGTGTTTGAATCAAATGCATAAAGATTCCCTCTGTCAGAAGCAGTAATTATATCAATTACTCTATCACCATTTAAATCTGCAGTTAAAGGAAGAGAAATAAAATTTCCTCCGGCTGGTTCAAGAATCGGGAAATTTTCCAGAAGTGTTCCATTGAGATTATAAGCTTCTAATTTTCTCCCATTGTTCAATAAAATTTTACCTTCTCCACTTTCAACATCTGCAAATAAAGAAAATGAATTTATTTGATTTTCAGTATTAATCTTAAATTCTTTGACTACTCTTCCTTTTTCAACTACATAAAAGAAATTACCTTCTGTAAGAATTACATTTGTAAAAATTGAAGCAGAATTATTATAAAGCAATGCAGCTCTCAATGGTTTATGAGGCAAGGTTAATTTGTAATTCTCATTATCATAAAATGATGAAGATGTGACAATAGAAAAATAACTGCCGTTGTATGGTTTACAAATTTGAATTACATCTTCATCAGCAATTTTTATAATATCATATTTATTAGCACTATCATTCTTCAAAGATTCAATGTTGATTTTTACAATGTTGCCGTTTTCTGTTCCTGCATAAGCAAATAATTTATTGTTATCATTCGAAATTACAATTGGGGAGGTAATCTTAAATGACAAATCAATGCTGCCAGAATATTCTTCAAAATGATTTTGAATTAAATAATTTATTTTATTTCCAACAGCACCAAAAATAAAATCACTGCCGTTATAATTCACAGATGCAATTTTTTTATTACTGAAATTGTTGTAAGATTTTATTTTAGATTGATTTCGATTAATTATTATCAGATTATTATCATCAAGTATATAAAATGAATTATAATTTTCCGAAGGAATACTAAGCATCTCAGTTTTTTTGAAGTCATAAAAATTTGATGAAATAGGTTTAATGAAATTCTCTCCAAATTTTATTTCAAACGACATTTTATTGTCTGATTCAGAAAAATTTTCAATTGTAATTAAACTATTAGCACCTTTGTTTGATTTTGTATCTGGCTTTGTATCAGGACCAAACTTATTTTTATAAAGTTTAGCTTTGTTTCCTTTAAACCAAAAATCTTCTTCGCTTCCAATTCCATAAAAATCACCAAGCACAGAAGTAAAGTGTTCACCAATATCCTGAATACCATCTGCTTCTTCAACATCAACACCTTTGTTCTTTATATCAGCATTTATTTTGTTAAGTGCAATTTTTTCTTTAATAATATTATCATCAATATGCCAGATTACAATTCCATTTCCGGGAACTGCCCAATCAAATTCATCTACATCTGTAATTACTCCAGCTAATGTATCGGCATTACTAAAATTAAATCTTGGTTTATCTTTATCTACATGGAATGTGCGGGTTTCGTTGCCGATTTTATATGTAATAGTTACTCCATCTTTTTTTACATCACGCTGTCGGTTTTCAATTAAATAATATTCAGAAGAATTAATCGGAACTTTTACAACAACAGTATCATTCATTTGAGCTGCAAGTTTTGCAACAATATTAATTTTTTTACCAATCTTATCAATTACAACTGGTTGAATCCAGCCGAGATAAATTTTTTCCCATGCAGAAGGTTCAGGCGGGAAAGTGCCATTGAAAGCAAAAAGTGCATTACCATCCATCAAACCAAATCTATCGATTGCAGTAACACCAGTTTCTGTATTAAATAGATCCGGCAATCCAAGATAGCTTGCAATGTTTCCAACAATTAATCCATTAATTGACATTTGATAAAGAATTTTTTCTCCAAATGAATCAATTTCTTTTGATTCTGTTGTAGGTAAAATAATTGTATTCTTAATTGAAAAATTTTTTGTTTTAAAACCATCGAAATCATTTCCAAAAATTGACTTCAAAGAATTTTCGCTTAAATAAACTGAAGGCAAATCTCTTTCTAATCCCAATCTTCCATTTGGATAGTATGCATTCCCAACACCAGCATGAAAAATTGTGAAAAGATTATATTTTGAGAAATCAATATCAGTGTAAATTGAATCAGCAATGTGCCAAACTTCTTTTGCGAACTTAGCAATATTTGATAAATCATCAGGTTTAGAAGGCGGCGGTGAATAATTTCTCATAATTTGAGAAACTGTTATTACTTTGGGCAGAACAGTGTAAGCAATATTTAATTTGCCATTAGAAACTTTTCTGAAATAATTTTTAGCAAACTCAAGATGATTTTCGAAATATTTAACATCATGAGGGTAAGGGTCTAAAATTGTATCACCATAATTTTTAGAATAAATTGAACCAAACTTTCCATTGCCAAAAGTATTTGGGTCATTATCTTCTTTAAATTCAACAAGCACTGCAAGAATTTTCAGAGTGTCTGAAGAATTAAAAATTTTTGGTTCATCAAGTTTGTGAAACACTCTCAGATTTAAGGATTGAGCATATAAAATGCTCAATCCTGATAAAAGTAAAAATAAAATTATTTTTTTCATAAGAAATTAAATTCCGCGAGGAAATCCTAATTGTTTTTGAGGAACAGCTCCCCAGCCAATAAGTAAAGTAAATCTCAAGGTATTATTGAGAGGATGATTTTCGCCGTTTTTGAATACATCTGTAGTTAGGTAACTAAAATCAAAGCCATACATATCATAACGAATACCTGCACCAAGTGTAACAAATTTTCTGTTTCCAAAAGCTGGGTCTTCGTAGAAAAATCCTGCTCTTAAGGCAAACATAAAATCGCCGGGTTGACCATACCAGTATTCAATTCCTGCAGAAGTATTAATGTCACGAATTTCTTCACCAATTGGCTGATCTGCCCAAGCAGTAAAGATTGCTTGATAAAATTCTTTTCTTTTTTTCTTAACAGTAACAGTTGAATCAACCTGACCTCTAAAAGCTTCGCCTTTATCTACAAGAAGTTTACTAAAATCAAGAGTCAATGTTAAAGAATTAAAATCATCCTGAAATAATCTTGTAGCAATACCAAGTCGAAAGTTTGTTGGAATAGGGTCTGCCTGAGCTTGATCGATATAATAAATTTTTGGACCTAAATTACTCAAGTTCATGCCAAGACTAAATCTATTTCCCATATTACCAATAAAAGGCAAATTAAATTTTTCGGGTCTCCACATTGCACCGATATCAAAACTCACAGTTGTAGCAACTCCTTTCCCTTGTTCTTGTTCTGTTGGTTTATCTGCAAGACGACTGTGGATTAATCTAAAATTAAATCCCAAGCCCCAATCGTTGCTCAATTTTGTTGCATAACCAACAGTCAAAGCAGCATCATAAGACCTGAATGTTCCTACAGGCTCCGGTGAATTTGATAATGTTCGAACAAATTCTCCATAGTTCATATATGTAACACTTGCAGTAATACTTCCGCTTATATCTTCTATATATTGTCGATAAGTTGCATAGTCATAAAATAAATCGAGATGAAATTCTGGAAGCCAGTTACTATGAGTAAAGCTGACTTCTGAACCTGTAAGGAAAGCAATACCAGCAGGGTTCCAGAAAATTGCAGCTGAGTTGTCTGCAAGTCCGGTTCCCGATTCACCTATGCCACCTGCTCTTGAATCTGGTGCAATCAATAAAAATGGCAGTGCTGCTTCGCCTTGTGCACTAATCTTCTCTATGCCTAATAACATAAATATCAGCATCATAATCATCATTATTCTTTTCATATGTTCCTCCTGATTAAATTAATTAAAAAGTTTTTGTTTATTCAAAAAATATAAAATTTATCTTATCTAATAACTGCAATTTTACCAAGTGTACTATCTTTTAATTTCCCATCAGAAGATTCAACTAAAATTTTATAAAGATAAGTTCCATTTGCAACTGAATTGCCATCGTAGTCTCTTCCATCCCAATCAATTTTTACAAATTTATCGAGAATGTTTCTTTCTTCTATTTCTTTAATTAATCTTCCTGCAACTGTATAAATTTTCACTTTAACATTTATTTCCGAAGCAATATTATGCTGAAAAGTAAAAGTTGTAGATGATGAAAATGGATTTGGGAAATTATAAACATTTCTGATACTTAATCCAACATCAGGCGAAACAACTGTAAAGTATGCATCTTCTGAAGAAAAATTGTTGAAAACATCCCATGCTTTTATTGTTATCTTGTAATCACCCGGTTGAAATGAAGCAAATTTATATTTTATTACGCCCGATTTGCCTGCCGAATTTAAATCTCCAACAAAATAATTTGTAAAATCGATAGCATTATTTTCATCATCATTGAGAATACCTTCTAATTTATGGCCAATACCTGCACCAGTTGTATTAATTCCAGTTTGATCTTTTAGTTTGACTATCAATGTAAAATCAGGATTTACTAAATAAGAATTTTCAAAAGATTCATTATCAAAGAAGATTTGGATTTCTGGACCTTTGCCGTCATTTACAGCATTTGGATTTGTTCCTCCTACAATTATATCTCCTGTATAACCAATTCCATCTGTTTCATCATTAAAAATGTATGCAGTAATCTTTCCATTTTTATTTTCATAAGAAATATCTTTTGGGACTACAAATTCAGTTTGAAATTTTCCATCATTAACAGTAGTTCTGCCTCTGTAGATTAATCCTCCCGGCATTGTTACAGTATATTTCATTTCTTTGAATTCTACAAGTTTATCAGAGTCAAAAACACTAATGATAGCTTCTCCATTAAAATTTAGTTTTGAATTACGAGAATCTTTCACTGTTCCATTAATTTTTACTTCGCCAAGTGCATTAATCTGAACAGATGAATTAAGAGTGTTCCCGTTAATGGAATCGATAGAAGCTGATAAAATTGGTTCATCTAATCTTAAAGCAGGGTCACAAAAGAGATGAAATTTTTCATCATTTTGCTGAGTTCTAATATTTTTTGTTAAATAAAAAGCTTTACCTATGCACATTGGCAAATTATCATTTTCACGACTAAATAAATAACTATAAAAAGTATTGTTAATTTCAGCATTAGCATCTGCATAAACTACACGAGCAGCTGTAAAAGCTCCAATTGCTCCACTGTTTAGCATATTAATCATAATTTCCGTTGAACTCTGTTCATCAGGGTCATCAAATTTGCCAAAGTCGCATGTAGCAGCTGTAAGGAAAAAATAATTTTGATTTTTCAATTGAGGAATTGTTGATGCTTTTTCAAAAACATATTCATGTGCCCAAGTATTTGGATTGCCATGACCAATCCAGTTTAAAATTAATGTACCATTATTAATTGCACTTATGATTGCTTTATTTACATCCGGCTTTCTTCTTCCTAATCCAGTATATACTGTTGGATAAGCAGCTAAATAAATTTTATTCTGTGTAAAATATGTTGGAATTTTCACTAAGGATAAATATTCTGATTGTCTTGTATGCATATCTCCATCATCCTTCCCAACAGCTTGGGGACCATCATCTGCAACCAATGTAATCGTTGAACGCCAGATACTTTTTTCAAGATTATTTTCATATTCAATAATTTTATTCACAACAGCTTCTGCATCTGTTTCTGATTGAACACACAATCTTCCAATTGCTAAATCAGCTTTTTTATCAAAACCTGAAACTCTTGCATAGTAATCATCCATTACGTAAGAAGCAATCTCATCTAAAGATTCTTGAGTTTGATATGTAGGGACAAAATTTTTATCTATGTTTTCTTTAATTGTATTTAGATAATCATAATCTCCATCCCCGAATAAAAGAACATAAAAAGGTTTAGTCTGCCAATTATCATAAGCATACTTTAGAAAATTTCTAATGGATGTTGGATCAAGCAAACCTCCAGAAAACTCATTCATAATATCATCAACATAAAAAATTGAAGTTGATAATTTGTATGGTGATTGATTAGCTCTGTAATTAGCATATCGTTCAACTTGATTGCGGAAGAATTTATTGGAGATGATTATCATTTCGCTACCAGAAATATTTTCAGTAATGTTTGTAACATTTATGCTTGTTCCGTTTTGTGGTGTTTTAAATGCATTTGGATTTACAGCTATATATTTAGATACCTTATTTTTTTCTTCACTAGATTGAAATTTTATTTCTCCTCCGCTTATCGAAGCACCATCAATTAATTTTACATCCCAGCTGTCTGTTACATCAAACACAAAAATATTACTGTTTGAAAAATTTGTTATCTTGTATTCGACTACTCCTGTAGTATCTTTAGAAAAGAATAATAAATAATCGCCTGCGGCTTCTAATTTTCTTTTGTATTCAATTTCAAAATAATCAAGATAAACTTTAACGCCTGCTGATAGAGTATTTATGGAAATTTTCAAATTGCTTCTTTCATCTGTAAGATTCCCATCATAATAAACAGTGCCATAATCTGCTCTTCCGTAATAATAATCATATATTCTTGAAATTGAACCACTGTAAATTAATTTGTTGCTCTCGCTTATAGAATAATTCACAATTGAAGTAGAAGTATTGATTAATCTAAAATTATAATTCACTCTTGAATTTGGCAGAATTCCAGTTAATGTTGTTATGTAATTTCTGCTGTTTCTTGTGCCACTGAATTCATCTCCATAATATTCTCTTCCAGATGGTCCAACTTTTATGCTGTCCTTATCGTTACTTTTGTATGCAAATGTATATTGCTGTTGAGAAACATTAGGCAAATTCAAAGAAGATTTTATAGAAACTCTTTTGCCATTAGTCTTTCCAAAAGTCAACCAGTAATAACTTTTCTTTGTGTAAGGATGTTTTACTCTAACAATTTTTTTTACAGATGAATCATATTCCCAAGCTTCTGTATTTCTTCCATAAAATAAAATGTAGTCGGATTGATCAAACTTGCCGTCACTTTCACCTGAGATATAAATTGCAACTTCTTTTAAGCCAATGTTACTCTGTGTTAAATAATTTTCTGGAAGAGCATAGCCACAGATGCTAAAAATCTGAATTGTTCTTGGATCAATAGTATTTACATCAATCCCTAAACTTTGAAGGAAACTTCTGTCAATTTTATAAATTCCTTCTTCAGGGATTTCGAATCTATACCATGTTCCACTTGAAAGAACTGCCTTAGAGATTTTAAATAATTTTGTCTCTGGAATTCCCCAATTCTTAGCAAATTCCCAATTTAGAATTACATTACTAAGAAAATCTTCTTTAATCAATTCATACTTTTCCAGGATTCTGCCAAAGTTAACATTAATAATAATTTTTTTATAAACCCTCGTAATTTTATTCTGATAATCAACATGCACGGGATAAATTTTTACTGATTGAACAGGGAGATTTCTAACTAATCCATAATCTCCAAATGTTACCAAGTCGTTATCTAAAGAATTTATATTGGAGAAGTAAATTATAGAATCTCTTTCTGATAAATTTTTAGGGAGGTAAATTCCTGGAAATTCTTCGTATTCAGAAGAAATAATTTGAATTGTGTTTCCAAATTCTGAAGGCACACCAATATTTACTTCGCGAACAGGTAATTTTGGACTTTCTTCTTTTGAAATAAAATCTATGTAAGTATTTGGGATTGTAAGAGTGAAAAACTTTTCTCCATTCAGATATATGAAAGAGGTATCCAAAATAATTGGAGAATATTCAAATACAATTGAATTAGAATTCGAGGAGAGAACCTTTATATCCTGAGCATTGATAACTGCATTTAAAATAAAAAGGAGAAATATTATAGAGAATTTTGTTTTCATCAGAACTATCTTATTAATTAACTCTTACCAATTTTTAGTTCAAGAATAGTAAAGAAACTCTCTATAATATATCTCCATAAATTTGGTGTCAAATTTAGACAAAATGAATGTAACTTGTCAAGCTAATAATTTGAATTCATGAATAATCAAAGTCCGAGCAGTTCTTTATTTTTTCTCATTGCATCAATACAAAACTGAATGTGTTCTTCGAGAGGAATTCCTAAGTCCTGTGCACCTTTAATAATATCCTCTCTGCTTACAGCTCTTGCAAAAGCTTTATCTTTCATCTTTTTAATAACAGATTTGACTTCAACTTCATCAATTGTTTTTGATGGTCTTACATATGCAACTGCAGTTAAAAATCCGGCTAATTCATCACAAGCGAACAAAACTTTTTTCAACAAAGTATCTCTTGGGACGTTTGTATAATCAGCATGAGATAAAATTGCATCAATAAATTCCTGTTCGAATCCTAATCGTTTCAAAATTTCTGCGCCTTTGTATGGATGTTCTTCTGCAGTAGGAAATTGTTCATAATCAAAATCATGAAGAAGAGCAACATTTCCCCAGTATTCAATATCTTCACCAAATTTTTCTGCATATGCACGAACACATGATTCTACTGCATAAGCATGTTTTAAAAGATTTTCACTTTTAGTATACTGTTTTAATAAATCAAGGCAGTAACTTCGATTGTGCATTAAATCATTATTCATAGTAAACTCTTTTTTAATTTATGATATTTTACATGATGGACAATATTTGCAAATTATACATTCCGAACACTTGGGACGGCGTGCTATGCAAACTTTTCTTCCATGATTAATTAAAAGATTTGAAGATACAATCCAATATTTTTCAGGAAGTAATTCTTTCAGCTTAAACTCAATTTTAACAGGGTCACTTGTATCAACAAATCCAAGAAGATTGGTTAATCTTGTCACATGAGTATCAACTGCAATTGAGGGAATATTAAAAGCATTGCCTGCTACCACTGATGCAGTTTTTCTTCCTACTCCCGGCAATTTTACAAGTTCATCAAAATTATCTGGCACTTTACCATTATATTTTTCAACAAGTGCAGAACAACATTTTATAATACTTTTTGTTTTTTGTTTATAAAATCCAGTTGAATAAATATCTTTTTCAATTTCTTCCGGGGGAACATTTAAAAAATCCTGGGGCTTTTTGTATTTCTTAAATAAATCTTTGGTAACTAAATTTACTCTTTCATCTGTGCACTGTGCAGAAAGAATTGTTGCGATTAACAATTGAAATGGATTTGAATAATTTAGTGCGGTTTTAGCGTTTGGATATTCTTTTAATAGTAATTCAATAATTTTTTTTATTCGTTTTTTTTCTTCTTCTAAATTATTGCTCATTAAATTTTTTTTCTTTGATTAATAATCTTTCAACAGGTTTGTTATTTAAAATATGATTCTGAATTATCTCTTCGACATCATCAATTGTTACATTGCCATACCAAATTTGTTCAGGGTAAACTACAATTACAGGACCAAATTTACATGCATCAAGACACCCTGAAGAATTTGCTCTTATTTTCGAGTTCATATCTAATTCTTTTAATCTTCTTTTAAAAAGTTCTCGAACAGCAATAGAATTTTTATTTGCACAGCATCCTCGCGGATCATTGTTATCTCTTCTATTTTCACAAATGAAGATATGTTTTTCGAATCTTGCCAATATTTTTAACTCAAGAATTAGAAAATATTCTGATGTAATTTTCTTTACAAAGCAACAAGAATTAATTTATCAATTAACTTTTGAATACGAGATTCATAACAAAATACAATTTTTCATAAAAATGATAATCTTCAAATAAATGTTAAAATCAAAAAAATTATTTCTCATACGGAATCAGCATTTAGATGAAATAGTGTTTTTAATCTTTACAAATGATTAAAATCAATTAGCTTACTATATTTTTCAAAGCAATCTTTTCAAAAGAAGCTATAATTTCTATCCAAAAATAATTTTTAGATTAGTAGCGCATACGGGATTCTTCCAAAGGAATCCCTTCGGGAGAACCTGTGATCTCCGCCTTGAAAATTATTTAAATTCTGTAGCGCATACGGGATTCGAACCCGTGATCTCCGCCTTGAGAGGGCGGCGTCCTAAACCACTAGACGAATGCGCCATTTTTATATTATTCCTCTTTCTTTCAACCATCGGTAACTTTCTATTGTCTTAAAAAACCTTTCTCTCCTTACAGCTTCGATCCTCGTATCATATTTTTCATAATAATGTATTTCATATGGTAGATGTCCTTTAGTATATCTTACTTTCCCTGAATTATGATCTCTTAATCTGCTCTCAATATCACTCGTTGAACCATAGTAATATGTTCCATCTTTTTTGCTTTTTAATATGTATGCATAATACATATATTCTCTTTCTATTACTTTTTAGTAGCGCATACGGGATTCTTCCAAAGGAATCCCTTCGGGAGAACCCGTGATCTCCGCCTTGAGAGGGCGGCGTCCTAAACCACTAGACGAATGCGCCATTAAGAACTTAAGCAAAAATAGAATTACAATTAAGCAATATCAAATTATAAACCCATTTCTTGTAAAAGTTTTGAAATCTCATTCATTTCATCATCTGTTAAAACATAATTATCAGCTTGAATATTTTCGAGAACCTGTTGACTATTTCTTGCTCCAACAATTGCTGCAGTTACAGCTTTATTTTTTAATACCCAAGCTACTGCTAAATTACCAACAGATTTATTTGACCTTTCAGCAATTGGTCTTAGCTTATCGACAAACTCCAAAGCTTTTGATAAAAATGGTTCTTGAAACATTCTGTTTTTTCTTCTCCAATCATCTTCAGCAATTTTATTTATATCAAACTTTCCAGTTAATAATCCAGCTTGCATTGGACTATAAACTATAACTCCAATATCGTTTTGCAGACAATACGGAAGGATTTCTTTTTCAATGTCTCTTCTTAATAAACTGTAAGGAGGTTGAAGTGATTGAACTCTTGCAATCTTCATACATTTTTCTAAGAGCGGGACATCAAAATTGCATACTCCAATATATCTTACTTTCCCTTCTTGTTGTAATTCTACCATTGTCCCCCATGAATCTTCAACAGGTGTATTCGGGTCGGGCCAATGAAATTGATATAAATCAATGTAATCAGTTTGAAGTCGTCGTAGACTTTCTTCAATTTCTTTTCTAATACTTTCTGGTTTTAAATTAACTACAGCATTTCCTTTCCCATCATTTAGCATTCCGCATTTTGTAGCAATAAAAACTTTGTGACGAATCACTTTTAAAGCTTTTCCTACTATTTCTTCAGAATGTCCAAAGCCATAAACTGCTGCAGTATCAATCCAGTTTATTCCGTTATCTATTGCTGTGTGAATTGCTTTTATAGATTCATCATCATCAACTTTTCCCCAGCCATATTGCCAAGGTCCTCCAATAGCCCAAGCACCAAAACCAATTGAAGTAATAAAAGGTCCATTCTTACCTAATTGACGTGTTTGCATATCAACTCCTTTTATTAAAAAATAAGATTTGTTAAATGAAGATAAATGAAAGGATTCATAAAGAACTTAAACTTTTAGCTGCCCCGTCAGGGCTCGAACCTGAAGTCTTCTGATCCAGAGTCAGACGTGTTGCCAATTACACCACGGGGCAAAAATCACTAAGCAAAATTAACAAAAATCATTCATATAATTTCAACCTGACAATTATTTAATCAATTATTTTTCAAAATTAATTTCCAATTATGTTAAGATTTATTGGATTATCATTAATATCCCATACACTTGAATCTGATGAATCTACAATTTTAATTCTTAATAACGATGAGGGCAATAATTCTTTAACAGTTCCAAAAATAAAGTCCCAACCGTATGCACCTGTAGAAGGATAATTTGTTACTATAGGTTTCCATGTTCCTTCGGCACCATTTTGAATGCTGTAATAAATATTAACATTTCCAGAGATTGCATAACTTGTCCACTTAATCAACAATGGCCAATGGTTCGAAGGTTTAGGATTCTGCATTTCATCAGCTGTTAAATAGAAATATTGTCCACCATTTGGATATTCAATTCTAATCTTTTTGCTTGAATGAATTGAAAAATAGCCATCAGATTCATCAATTGCAGTTACACCAGGGTCAGCTGAAGAAATTCTAATTTTACAATTGTCTGAACTATCGGGTCGAATTAAATCTTTATGACCCGGTGCCCAGATGAAAATACCATCATTCTCTGTGCTTTCTGCACCAGGTACTGTATGCCAACTTCCTCCACCATTTGTTGACCATTCAATCTTAACTTTCTGAATGTTATTTGCATTCCATCTAATTTCATAAGGATGATAATTTTGATAATCTGTTGTTGATACATTAGATTTGGTTGCTAACCATTGCTCGCCGCCATTTGGAACTATTACATTAATTGTTGGTGCAGGTTTAACTTTGAATACACCATCAGAATAATCCATTGGAGTTCCATCGACTGCATCACTTATTCGAATTACATAATTATCAGATACAACAGAAAAACTTGCTTCATATGAACGAATTCCATTACCTTCATCAGTTCCTGAAACACTATCAACAAGAACTACCCAATCAGATTTATTTGTTGAATTATAAGGATTGAATTCAATCTTTACATATTCAATTCCAGTTGACCTCCACTGGATTTTGAATTTTTCTCCTGAAAGCAACTCAACACCTGAATAAGGATATATTACTTCAATAGATTGACTCGGCTGAATTGTAAATGTAGCATTACTTTCATCAGATGGTTCACCATCTGCGGCATCTCTTACTCTTACTTTACATTGTGTTGAATTAACTGTTGGAATTGGATTCCACTCATAAGAACCAGAACTTGGAATATTCTTTGCAATTGGAATCCATGTTAATCCATTATTAATTGTGTAATCAATGTCAACATTGTTAATTCCCTTAGAATCCCATGTAATGTTTTTTGAAGTACCTGACTGCCATTTTTCTCC
Organism: Rosettibacter sp. KY25; assembly: GCF_057554405.1. Taxonomy (NCBI): domain Bacteria; kingdom Pseudomonadati; phylum Ignavibacteriota; class Ignavibacteria; order Ignavibacteriales; family Melioribacteraceae; genus Rosettibacter; species Rosettibacter sp. KY25. The sequence goes on from NZ_BAAJAO010000001.1 coordinate 132,457, forward strand.
ACCATTTGGAGATATAATTCTGATAGTTTGAATAACCTGATTTGAAATCTGGAAGTTGTTATCAGATAAATCGTAAGGTAAACCATCTTCTGCATCACTAATTTTTATTTTACATTGATTAGAATTAATGTTTGGAATATCATTCCAGATATATGAACCTATACTTGGGATACTATTAACAATTGTTGTCCAGCTGCCTCCTCCATCTGTTGTGTATTCTATCTTAACATTTTTAATATTTTCTGATTCCCATCTAATTTCTTCTGGTGTTCCATAATTCCAGCTTTCACCTCCGTTAGGTTCCAATACTTTTATTCTTGGCTCAGGTTCAATTGAGAAGAAGTTGTCACTTTCATCGGATGGATATCCATCCTGTGCATCACTAATTCTAATTTTACAATTTGTAGAAGCAGTGCTCGGCACTATTGCCCAATTATAAAATCCCGTGCTTGGTGTGCTGTTTACAATTGTATTCCAGGAAATTCCATTATTTGTTGTATATTCAATTTTTACATTTGTAATTCCTGCTGCATCCCATGTTATGTTAAATGAAGAGCCGGCAGTTAATTTTTCTCCGCCGTTTGGACTTGTTACCCTTATTAATTGATTCCCTTTATTGATAATTGTAAAAACATCATCCGAAACATCTGCAGGAATTCCATCATCAGCATCACTAATTCTTATTTTGCACAATAATGAACTTACATTTGGTATCTGATTCCAGCTGTATACTCCATCACTTTCAGTCCTATCAACAATTGTATTCCAGACTGCACCATTATTTGTTGTATATTCAATTTTCACATATTCAATATTTGTTGATATCCATTTAATGTTATCACTTGACCCTGCATACCATTCTTCTCCGCCGTTAGGTGTTAATACTGTAATGTTTGGTTCAGGCAATACTGTAAATGTTCCATCACTTTCATCTATTGGAGAACCTCTGTCGTAATCAAAAATTCTTATTTTATATTGATTGGATGGCGAAGTAAAACTTGCAGCATATTTCCCATTTGATGGAGCTTTTTCAACGAGCTTATCCCATGTAATTCCATTATTTGCTGTAAACATAATTGTTACATTTTCAACTCCGATTGATTGCCATCTAATTGTATCTAACACTCCAGCTGTCCATGATTCACCACCGTTTGGATATAAAACTTTAATTTCAGGTTTAGGAATAATTTTAAATACTTTTTCACTTTGTGAAACAGGGTTGCCATCTTCTGCATCACTTATTCTAACAAGACATTGTGTTGACAAAGTATTTGGGACATTCCATTCATAAGCACCTGAGTTTGGTAAATTATTAATTATTTCATTCCATGTTAAGCCATTATTAGAAGAATATTCTATTTTTACTTTAGTAATTCCAACTGAAGACCATGTAATATTTTGTGAAGTTCCAGCCTGCCAGCTTTCACCTCCATTAGGGCTAATAATTTTTATTGATTGACTTATTTGGTTTGTTATTTCAAATGGTTCATCTGAAACATCCCATGGCTCTCCATCTTTTGCATCATATACTCTAACTTTGCACAATTTTGAATTAACATTTGGAACCTCTTTCCATTCATAAAAACCTACACTTGGATATGACTCGATAATTGTATTCCAGTTATAACCATTATTAGTAGTGTAAGCAATTTTTACATTTTCAACATTTTCTGAAATCCATTCAATTTTTTGAGAAGAACCTGCAAGCCAAATTTCTTTTCCATTAGGAATGGTGACTGTAATCTTTGGTTCAGGCAGAATATTAAAAGGTTTTTCACTTTCTGCTGAAGGTATTCCATCTTTAGCATCTTTAATTCTAACTTTTGCTAAAGTTGATGGAGTATTTGGAATTGGTTCCCAGTAATAAATTCCTGTGTTTTTTCTATCTGTAGTTATATAATTCCAATGATTTCCATTATCAGTTGTATATTCAATTATTACAGAATCTATTCCAGTGCTAAACCATTTTATTTGTTTTGAAGAACCAGCTTCCCATTCTTCTCCACCATTTGGTGATGTAATTTTTAAGCTTTCATTTGTACTTCTAATTATGCTGAACACATCATCACTTTCATCAGAAGTTGAGCCATCAACTGATGCAATTCTTATTTTGCATTGAGTTGAAATAGTGCTCGGAACAGGGAACCATGCATACACACCTAAGTTTTGCAAACTGTCTGCAATTAAGTTCCAGCTTAATCCATTATCGAATGAATATAAAATTTTAATAAGCGAAGTAGTTTTTCCGCTCCATTTAATATCAAAAGAGCTACCTTCTACAATAGTTTCGCCACCATTAGGGGATAATAATTTTAATTGAGTTGAAATTCCTTCGCCTCCAGTTCCTGTAATATCACTTTCTTCTTTTAATTTGCATGAAGAAAGCAATAAAATAACTGATGCAAGTATTAATAATGATTTTTTCATTTCTCCCCCGGCAACAATTTATAGCCTTATGTTTGAAACAAATTTAATAAATAAACTTATTTTAATTAAGTAAAATCTTACATAAATTGTGCCTGTAAGCAAAAGTATTTTTTTATAATTCATAATCGAATTTTTGACTTAATTCTTTAATAATAAAATCAATACGAATGAAATTCTTTCCTGCAATGAAAAACATTTTGACCAAAAGAAGATTAATATCTTACATGTCAATTTTACTTTTGATTGTTTTTTCTTTCACGAATAAAAAAATTATTGCACAAACTTTTTTATATCAAAATCAAATTGGTTTATTTAATTCAGCTTATGCTTTCAGCATTAATCCTTCGGGATATATTTATGTTACAGATGCAGCTGAAAATGAAATAATAAAGTTAGATACTCTCGGAAATACATTAAAAACTTTTGGTGGATATGGATTCGACAATAATTCTTTCGACTTCCCAAAAGATGTAACTGCTACAACATTAAATGTCTATGTAGCAGATAAATTTAATGACAGAATTCAAATATTCGACAAAGACTTAAATTACATTTCTTCCCTATCAGCTAATTCAATTGATAATGACTCATATAAATTTCGTTATCCAACTGGAACGGCAGTTTCAAATCAAGGAGATATTTTTCTAATTGATTCCGACAATTCAAGAATTTTAAAATTCACTTCAACAGGGAAATTCCTTGCTGAGATTGGGAGCAGAGAATTTGGGGACTTTGCTTTACAGAACCCTAGAGCATTTACAATTACTGATAATAAAATTTTAGTAATAGATAATAACTTCCTTCTGATTTATGATTTGTTCGGCAACAACATTTCCAAAATAAAATTTCAAGAAGAATTGATTAATATTAATTCAACATTTTCTGGAATTACAATTTGCACACAAAAAATGATTTATTTTTCTTTATCAATGAATAATTCTCAAATAACCGAATTCAAAAATTTTGACCCTAAAATTGATGATATAATTTCAGACTGTTTCATATTCAACCAGAAATTATTTTTACTAACTCCAAAAACAATTTTGATTTATAAAATCATATCTGAATAAAATTTGAAACTTAGAATCAAAATCTTCATCTTTGTTTTAATTTCAATCTGGTATGCAGGAATTTTTTTCGAATGTTTTACAAAACTTTATCCTAAATCAATTATCATTTTGCCATTCATTAAAAAAACTTACTCATTAGTTTGTCATCAAAATTCAGAAAAAATAATTGAATTTAATTGTGGTCATACATTTGTTTGTTCAAGATGTGTGGGAATTTATTCTGGAATTTTACTTGTATCGATTTTTAGTCTTTTCATTAAAAAAGAAATAAAGATAAATCTAAAATTACTTTCTATTTCAACAATACCATTAATGATTGATGTTTTTCTCACATCAATGAATATTTACACTTATTCAAAAACTCTTGCATTTTTTACAGGATTATTTTTTGGTTCAGTTCTATTTTTATATTTTTACAAAAGCTTGATAAATCTTTTCCACGAAATTCAATTAGACAAATGAAAAAATATATATCATCATTTGTTTGTGGTTTTGGTGCAGGAGTTTTGCAGGTTGTTCCACTTGTCAAAAGTTTTTCGTGCTGCTTAATTATTCCTGCAGCTTCTTTCATTGCAATTGTGCTTGATAGAAAAGCTAACAAATCCACTTCAAAAACTACAATGAAACATGCTTTAATGATTGGATTAATGACAGGTATTTATGCTGCATTATTTGGTTCTTTATTCGATATACTCATTACTTTTATCACAAGGAATAATGATATTGTTGCAATGTTTCCTGAACTTCAGAAAATGATTAACAATTTTCCATTAAGCGAAGAAATTCGAAATGAAGTAATTAATTTATTTCAAATTGTTCGCAACGATATAATTGAACATGGATTTTCAATTCTTTATACATTTTCAGTAATTATTAATAATTTTTTAGTTGATACAATTTTTGGCATTGTTGGTGGATTAATTGGTGCACAAATAATAAACAGCAAAATAAGTGAAGAGTAAAAATGATATCAGCATTAATTTTTGCGGCTCATCTAATTTTTATAACAGTAATATTCACAAAAAAATGGCAGGAAGAATCTTTAAGTGCAGGTATAATAAATGTTGCATTAATCATAATACTTTTTTCAGTAGGATGGTCAATTTCTACAACCATTGTAAAAATATTTTTTGACAGCAAAGGACTTGGAATTTATTTTGATGCCGATACAATTTCTTTAACACTTCTTTCAATTGCTGAATTCTTTTTTTATCGTTTTTATTATCGAGAAGAAAAATCTACTGAAGACGATAAGGGAATGTAATAATAGCAGTTTGTTCTACCTGTTTTGCATTTGGAGGCAGAGGTTCAAATCTCCATTGTCGCAATGAATTAATTGCTGCCATTTCCAATCTTGCATCAGCTTTAATCAAAGGAAATATTTTTCCAACTGTTCCATCAGGCAGAATTGTAAATTTAAGTTTAACATCAATTTCTTTAGAAACACCTTCGGGATATTCTGGCAAAGTATAGCTATAAATTTTTCGAATTCCTTTACCGCCAAAATCAAGTTCAAATCCAAAACCGCCAATACCTTCACCTGCATCTTCTGTTCCTCTTGCTTTTTGCTGATTTGAATTCAATGGCTTAATCTTTTCTGTATTTAATTCTTTTTGATTTTTTTTATCAGTTTTTGCAATTAAATTTTCCTCGTCAAAAGTTTTTGCTTTAGGCAGTTCAACTTTTTGCTGGTCTTCTTTTTTGACCATTTCTTGTTTTGGTTTTGGTTGCTGTGTTTCTATATCATTTCCTAAAGGACCAATGCTTCCTGCACTCATTCCGCTTCCAAATCCAATTGTTACATAATCTTCTTCTTCAAGTCCTACAGATAAATTAATAAAAGCAAAAACAATAATTATGATTGCATGAATAGTGATTGAAATTAAATAAGAAATATTTCTTGGATTTTTTTTCATAGTTAAAAATTTTCTTTTTCTGTTTCTATTGTAAATCTATCTATTCCAATTCCTTTAGCAGCATCGATTACTTTAATTATTAAATCAATTTTAACAGATTTATCTGCACGGATAATCAAATTATTTTCGTTTGTTTTTTGTTTATTTAATTCGAGTTTGCCTGCAAGTTTATCAATTCCAATTTCTTCATTGCCAAGAAATATTCTTCCTTGTTCTGTAATTGTGACAATCATTTTTGATGGAGCTGCCTGTTCATTGTTTTTTGCTCCTGGCAATTTTACCTTCACTCCAGTTTGAATTACAAATTGTGATGTCAACAGGAAAAAAATCAAAAGAAGCATTACAATGTCAGTAAGTGATGAATAAGCAAATATGCTTAATGGTTTATTTGTGGTTTCAAATTTCATTTTTTTTCTCCTATAAACTAATTTCTTCTTCGTCATCATAAGCAGGCTGCTTTGATGTATCATCAAGCAAATCGATAATATCATTTGTAATCAGTTCAATATCCATCACTAATTTATTAATTGCACTAACAAAATAGTTATAGAATGCCAAAGCAGGAATTCCAACAATCAAACCAAATGCAGTTGTGATTAATGCTTCCCAGATTCCGCCTGCTAAATCTGCAGGATTTGCAGAACCTTGAAGTTCTTGAATTTTCATGAATGCACCAATCATACCTGTTACAGTTCCTAAAAATCCAAGCAATGGTGCAATACCAGAAATTGTAGCTAAAATTGAGAGACCTTTTTCAAGTTTGCCAATTTCCTGTCTTCCAGCGCTTTCAATTGCCTCAACAACTCTTTGATGACCAAATCGAAATTTCTTCAAACCTTTTCTTACAATATTTGAAACAGGAGTTCTTTCCTGCAAACAAAAATTTATTGCTGCTTCAATATCTTTCTTTTTAAGCATAGCTCTAATTTTAACTAAGAATGCCGGAACATTAACTTTAGCTTTTCTTAATACTATAAACTTTTCAATAATTACTGCAAGAGCAATTATTGAACATATCAGGATAAAATACATTATCCATCCGCCTTTCATGAAAATAGAAAGTAAATCCATATTAACCTTCCGTTTTTGTTAGAAATTATTTTTAGAAGAAAATTCTTTTGCTTCATCAAGAGTTTTGAAAGAACCAATTCTTACTCGATACCAAATGCCTCCTTTTTCAGGAAGATTTGCAATCAATACAAAAGCATCGTAACCTTCTTTTCTTAATCTTTTTACTTCTTGTTCTGCTTTAAGTTTATTTCTCCATGATGAAACTTGAACATTATATGTCTTGCCATCAAAATAAATTGTCCTGTTTACACGCGTATCATTCAAAATGTTTCTGTATAATGTTTCGTCTGAGGGTTTTATAATTGTTTCATCTGAAGATTTTGGAATTTCTTTTATTGGCTCTTCTATTTTTTGTTCAGATTTTTTTGCCGAAGGTAAAACTGGGACTCTCGGGAAATCACTCTCTTCTGGAAGAATAGTTTGTTCCTGCGGTAAAGATGCAATTACCTGTTCACGATTTTGTGTTGTATCAATTACTGGTCCTTCGCTAAGATTAGGATTCTTAGTTTCCAATTTTTTATTCGGCAAAAGAAGATAAACTATCAATCCTGTAATTACAACAAAAGAAAAGAACAGAAGCAAAAAAGATTTTCCAAAAAACTTTTCTTCATTTTTATAACCATATTCCTGTGAAATATATTTTCTTTCATCATCATAAGTGTGAGTACTTGAATATTTTTTTCTTTCGTATTGATTTTCATCTGCTTCGACAAACTCATACTTTTTTCTATTATATTGATTCTCAGAATAAGTTAGTTCCTTTGTTGTCTCTTCAATTTCTTTTTTAATTGTCTTTTCTAATTCATCAAATAATTTTGAAGAAAGAGGTTTTGTGGTTTTTAAAATATCATCAACTTTCTTATTTCTTTGACTTAATTCATCTTCATAAAAATCATGGTTATCTTCCAATTCATTTCTATAGTCAAAATCTGTGTTGTATGATTCAAGTTCTTCTCTTAATTCATCTCCCCAGTTCCACTCAATCTTTTCGGGAATTTTTTTCTTAAGTCCGAGATAACTTTCTTCTTCTTTTTTCTGTTCAAAATCATCCTGCTCTGTTTCTAAATTTTTATCTTCTATATTTATTTCAGAACGAATCCACGAATCATCATCAATACTTTCTGGTTCATTATCTTTTCTGTGTTTTCCAAGTTCAATTTCAATTTCTTTTTCTTCTTTCTCTTCTTCTTCGACTTTCAGTTCTTCGCTCTTATCTGAATCCAATTTTTCTTCAGGCTTATAATCCTCGAGTAAATCTGTTGGTGTTAACTCAGAAGAACTAAGATTTTCATAATTAATTGAGTCATCAAATTTTTCTTCTTCGATTAGGGTTTTTGCAATATTATCTGCAATCAAATCTTCATTATCGACAGGAATATTTTTTTCAAATTCCAAATCTGATGTTAATTCAGATAATTTTTGCTGAGCCGACTCATCTTTTTGTTCTTCTAAAATTTTATTGAATTCATCCATCAAATTAAAATTTGGGAGATGCTCGGCTTCGGAAAGTAATTCATTAACTCTTTCTTCTATCGATTTTCTTAAAATTATATAAGAAGCTTCGGATTTGTCTTCTAATTTATCTGAAATTGGAAGATAAGGTTTACCCACGCCAATACTAAAAATATCTTCACCGCTTTCATCATCTTTAGCAGTTAATTCAACTTTTTTTTGTTCAGGTAATTCAAGGCTCAAAAAAAGATGTTTTGGTTCGCCGCTAATTACTTCATCCAAAGTTGAAAAGATAATCTCAGAAGGAATTTCGTCAGTTTGTGTCTTTTTTAATTGGAAAAAACCTAAGCCTGGAATTTTTATTGTTAAATCAGGAGCTAATAAATCAGCGATTCTGGAAATTAAAATATCGTATGCTAATTCCTTTTCGGAAACAGAAACACCCAATACCTCTGCAACTTTTGTTTGCAAATCACTTTTTGTCATCTTTTCTTTTTCAATGTTATTGCCAACGATATTCAATTCCCAAAATTATATCAAAAGGTTTTCCTTGATATCCATCAAATACAAAATTACTTCTATTAAAAATATTATGAAAGTCTGCTCTTAAAGATAAGCTTTTAAATATTGCATATATCAATTCGACTGATAAATCATTATAGTCAGTCATCAATTTATTATTCTTAATATCTGCATAATAATCCTTATAAAATTTGTATTTGATTTTTATTCCTAAACCAAAATAAAAATCATATCCATAAGAAATATTCATCTGATAAATTGGATTGTAAGGAATGTAATTATCATTATAATCTTTAACTTGATTCATCATAAAACTAAAATCTAAGAAACCATAGTATGAAGATTTCAATAAAACATTTGTCCCAACAGAATAAGATTTGACATCTTCAGCTGCATAAACATTAAAGAAACCTTTTCTTATTCTGTCTTCAAAGTATGGATAATTATTAATTTTTTTGTAAGCACTCCACAACTTCAATGATAATAAATTTTCATAATCATATTTTAGGGACAAACTAAAGTCGAGAGGAATTTTCATAAAAACATTGTCAAGGGAATCATTTTTCATATAAATATTTTTATCAAGTAAATCAGAAATTGAATAAAATTCTGTGTGGGGAATAAAATCAGTTTTGAATATCAATCCTTCTGATAATTTTACTTCTGCAGATGCAAAAGGTGTTAAGAAATTATCATTGTTCTTTGAATAATTGATTCCAAAATTCAATACAACATTTTTTAGTGAATATAATTTTGAGTAAGCTTGAAGTTCATAATAGCTATAATTATCAATGCCACTTAAATTATTTTCAAGAAATTGTTTTTTGTATAAAGCTTTAGTGCCCAAAATTAACTTGGACATTTTCGCTTCGAAATAACCTGAACTTGATAATAATTTTTCTTTAAGACCATTTTTAATGGTTAATAAATTTAACTGAAAATTGATTCCTGAATTAATCCATTTATTATAATTATTTGAAAAAGAAAAATTGCCGGAGGTTCTAAAATTTTCTCTTAAAGAATCTGGTGAATTTGAACCAAAAAATTTATAAGAATCTCTAAAATATTTTCCGTTCAATTTTATTTCGCTGCCTGGCAAAATATCAGATTTGGTGCTTACAAATAAATTGTTCTCAATATTTACTCCTGAAGAATTGTAACCAGAATAAGGTATATATTCTTTAAGATTTGAACCCCACACATCAGCATGAAGCAAATAATAATCAATAGATTTATTAAGATGAAGTTCTCCAGCAGGATAAGTATATTTTCCTAAACCCACATAAAGATTTCCAAAAAATGAATTATTCAAATCATCCACTGAAGGTATAATTGTTTTTGGAGCAGCAGAAATTAACAACGGCAATTCTTCAGGCGAATAGCGTGGCATTAAAAACTCTTCAGAAATAATTCCGATTAAATCAGGTTTCCTCTTTTCAACGGTCTGCACATCAATTCGCTGCCTTCCAGTAATAACAAAATCTGGAAGTTCAACATTTTTTTGTTCCGTTTGTGCAAACAATGTAATGTTAAAAATAAAAAGTGTAATAAAAAATTTTTTCATAGCTGTTTTAATTTTTTGTTGGCTTCAATTGCATATTCACCTTTAGGATGTCTGATAAGAACGGCTCTATACATTTCACGAGCAAGTTTTTTATCATTTAATTTAACATAACAATCGCCAAGTCTAAGAAGTGATTTTGTATACCATTCATCATAAGCAGCAAAGATAGACCTGACTCTTACAAAAGCAGAAATTGCTTCATTAATTTTATTCTGATTAAACAATGCAAGTCCATAATAATATTGAGCTTGTGCACCAATGTCATCAATTCTATTTTCTGCTGCTTCTTTTAATAACTGAATTGCATTTTCATAATTACCTTTTTCAATTTCGAGTATTCCGAGTTCAACTTTTGACTTCGCAGCAAAAATATTTCCTTCATAATAAGTTATAATTTGCTCAAAAGTTGAATAAGCAGCTTTCAGATTGTTGTCTTTAACTTCTGCCATTCCTCTTAAATACAAAAGCTCGGGAACTCTATTTGAAGTTGGCGCAGCATCAATTGATGAATTCAATACTTGGATTGCCAGTGTATATTGTTTTTTATTAGAATAAAGATTAGCCAATTCAATTGCAGCCGAAATTCCTATATCGGATTTTTTTGAAATTTCTAAGACCTTATTGAAATTTTCTATTGCATCATTTTCTTTTTTTAGATTTGCAAAACTTTTACCTATCCAGAAGTATGCATTTGGAATCAATTCACTCTTTGGATAATATTGAATAAATTCTTTATATGCATTAATTGCATTAGAATAATCATCAAGACTGTAATAGATATCTCCTTTCTTAAAATAAATCTGGTCGCTTAATTTTAACTTAGGATTTTGTTTAATAAATTCATCAATAGCATTAATTGCCAGAGCAGGTTGATCTTTAGCAATGTAAGCATATTGAATTCCGTTAACCGCATCAATTACATATTGTGTGTTTGGATATTCTTCAAGAACTTTATTATAAAAGACAATTGCAGAATCATAATTACCTATGTTATAATAAGAATCGCCAATTGAATAATAAGCTACAGGAATTAAATCTGATTGCGGAAATCTTTTTATAAGATTTAGATAATTGTTAATAGCAGATTGAAAATCCCCTTGTTGAAAATATATCCATCCAATTACATATTGTGATGCATCAGCATATTTAGAATTTGGAAATTTTTTTTGAAGATTGGCAAATTCTCTGATAGCTTCGGCAGTTTTGCCAGCTTTATATAAAGATTGACAATATTGATAATAAGCCTGTTCATTTTGAAGAAAAGATTTATCTCCCGAAAATAAATCCTTGTAGATAACACTTGCTTTATCAAAATTTTTCAGAGCATAGTAGCTATCTGCAAGTCGTAGTTTAATCTCATTAAGATTCTTGTCATTTCTATATTTATGAACATAATCATTAAAGAAATAAACAGCATTTGAAAAATCTTTCAGATTAAAATATGAATATGCCTTTCCAAGTAAAGTTTGTTTTATAATTAATTCATTTGAAGAATTAATTTTATTATAATGTTTTAGAGCAGCTGCATATTCTTTTCTTGAAAAATAATTTTCTGCCAGATAAAAATTAACTTTATCACTTTCAAAATCATTGTATTTGGAAGATAGTTCTTGAAGATACTGCAAAGAGGAACCAAAATTGTTCAGATAAAATTCACTGATTGCAAGTCCAAGTTTAGCGCGATTACTCAATTGAACGTCATTTGAAATAAATTTTAGTGCAGAAGAAAAATAATTTCGTGCATCAGAATAGTTATTACTGTTTAATTTCATTTCACCAAGTAGAGTAAATGCTTTCCCTTTTGTCAAAACATCACCATGGATTGTAGCATTAATCAAAGAAGCTTCTGCTTCTTTTGATTGATTTGAAGTATAATAAACTGTTCCTTTGCCCAATTGTGCTCGTGCAGCTAAAGAATGTTGAGGATATTTTTCAAGAAACTTTCTATAGATTTCATCTGCAGTTTTAATATCACCTGCATAACGTTTACACTCACCACTCCAGTAAAATGCATATACAGAAAGTGAATCAACTTCAGGTTCTGATAATTCATTAAAAAATTTATATGCTCCTTCGTAATCATTTAACTGAAATTTTGTCCAGGCAATGTTATATGTAATTATTCTTTTTAATTCTACTGATAATTCTTCTTTAGACAACTCTTCCAATAATGCGAGGGAATTTTGATAATCTTTGAGTCGTGAATATGAATTTGCAAGATAATACTTTGCATAAATAATTTCTTTTGGAGGCAAGTTTTTAATTAATGGATTTGACAATTCAAGTACAGCGCTATCATATTCTTTTTGATTAAAGTAAGAAATCCCAATTCTTAATTGGGCATATGGAGCAAGCTGACTTTCTTTATAATATGCAAGTAGTTCATCATAATATTTTACTGCTTCGCTAAAGTTGCCAATTTTTTCATACAACTGACCAAAAGAGTAATAAGTGTTGACAATGAAATCATTGCTTTCTTTATTTTCAATTGCCTTTTGAAAATATTCTTCTGCTTCAATGTATCTTTTTTCTGCTGCATAAGCTTCTGCAATCCAGTAATATGCTGAACCTTTGAATAAAGTTTGAGGATAAGCTTCCGTTAAAGTCAATAACCTTTCTCGGCATTTTCTATAACTTCCTAAATGATAATATAATTCTCCAAGTTTATATAATGCTGATTCACGCAGATTAGAAAAAATATTTTCGTTGACAAAAGATTCAAACAATATTGCAGATGCATCAAACTGTTTTATATTAAAAAGACAATCTGCAGCATAATATTTTGAAAGAGATTTTTTAGTTCCTACTATATTATTATCTAAAAATAATTTTTCAAAAATCTTATAAGCAGTTGCATATTCTTTCTGATTATAGTACCTAAATCCTTGATTAAATAAGTCATCATCATATTGAGCCATAATTTCCAGAAATGGAAGCAAAAGAAATAAGTATAATATTAACTTTTTCATATTTGTGGTTCTTGATATAAAATTTATTCTGTAAAAAATTGTTCTAAAAGTATTGATTTCAAATATAATATTAATTGGATTGATAATATTAAAAAGCCCTCTTAACGAGGGCTCAATTTCATCTTAGAAGTTTTAATTCATATTCGACCAATTTTTTATACTGCGGGTCTTTCTTGGCAAGTTCAAAATTTTCTTTAGCTTTAGTTATATCATTTTTCTGTTTAAATGCCATAGCCTTGTAATAATAAGCTGCACCTTTCAGGTTAGATGTTTTCATATTAATAACTTGGTCGGCAGCTTCGATAGCTTTATCATAATCACCATTTTCATAATAAGTTGTTGCAAGTAAAACATAAGCAGCATCAAGTTTATAATACTTAATAGCTTCATTCAAATTTTCTATTGCTTTCTGATAATTTCCATCTTTCTTATTTGCTTCAGCTAATTTTACATAAGAGCGGGCAATATTTTGTTGAGCCTGCTCTTTCATTGTTTTTTGAGTTGTAAGCTGTTCTAACTTTTTAAAACTCTCTATTGCTTCTTGATATTTCCCTTCTTGAAAATAAGTACCGCCAAGACCATTGTATGCAATATCAAAGTTAGGATTATTTTCAACGGAAGATTTGAAAGCAGCTTCGGCTTCTGCTAATTTATTTTGTTTTTTAAGTGTAACTCCTAATTGATAATATATTCTATAATCTTTTGAAGTTTTCAGAGCTTCATAATACTTTTTTACTGCTTCATCGTAGTTGCCTGATTTAAGATATTGGTTCCCCTCATTATAAGCTTTTGCTGCTTCGGGAGGCATTTCTTGTGCATGGACTAATGATACAAATAATAAAATTAAAAGTGGGAATATTAAAATTGATTTTTTATTCATTGCCAATTTTCCTTTTATATTGTTTTGTGCGGAAGGCGGGACTCGAACCCGCACGCCCTTACGGGCACTACCCCCTCAAAGTAGCGTGTATACCAATTTCACCACTTCCGCAAAATTTGTGTTGCAAGATATACTCCATAATAAAAAAATGCAATATCATCTTTTTTGCATATAATTTTTTTTCTCTAATCTTTTGGCATCTTCCTAAATATTGAATGTGTTAATTCTCTTCTAAACATAAATTCAAATACAGCAAGTTTTGCTATTTGCTGCGGTTGAAGTATATCTGAAAGTGATTTATAATAATTTTGTCGTTCACTGCACATTCTGTTTTCCAGTTCTAATAATTTACTTACTTGTTCTTTATAATATTCATCATTTCTTTTCCCATCAAGATTTTTTTTCAATTCCTGTACTATTTCTTCTCTTTCATCAAAAATTTCTCTAATCTTTTTTTGATGTTCATTCCTTCTTGCAAAAAATCTAATTGATGTTTCTTCATCCAAATTCAATAACTCAATCAATTTTGATTTTTCTAATTGCTCAATTTTCTTTAAAGCTTTTCTGTCATCAAATCTTTTATCTGGCACCCTATCTCTTTCTTGAGCATAACCAATTAAAGAAAATATAAAGCTTATGATGATTACTGAAATTAATTTTTTCATTGTTTCACCTATTTTAAATTAAACTTGCTTAACTTGGTATAAACAGCAGAAAGATCTTCTTCTGGTAATTTATCGATAACCTGAGATTCTTCAAAAATTGCTGGTATATATTTATTGATATATTCTTTTGGAAGTTCTGAATCTTCAAGAAATGTTGCATCATAATTTTCTCCATTTTGTACAGTCATAATTTGTTCAGGGGTAAATTCATCTAATGTTGCTTCATCATTACTATAATAATTTACTAATTCATTCGTATATGTTTGAAGTTTCTCTTCAAATGTTGGCGACGAAGAAGGATATGCAATTATGATTAACAAAAAAACAATGATAACAGGCAGAACATAAGCTGCTTTCCTTATAAATGAAAAACTCTTACGAGCAAAAATCTTTTCATATACTTTTGGTAAAAGCGAAGCAAAATATCTTTCATCAACCTGGATTTTTTCTATTTCTGAAAACTGATTTATAAGAGATAGAGTTTTTTCAAAATCCTTTCTTAACTCATCAGATGATTTTAGTTTATTTTCAAATTCTGCTTTTTCTTCCTTATTCATCAAATCCGATAAATACTTCAATATCAATTCTTCATTCCTTTTCATTAGCATACTCCAATATTTTTTTTAATGCATGGAAATAATTCGCTTTTAATCCGCCGATACTTTTTCCTGTAATCTTAGAAATTTCTTCATAAGAAAGTTGTTCAAAATTTCTTAGTATAAAAACCTGTCTTTGTTTTGGCGGTATCTTCTGTAATATTTTATTTAATCTTTCCAATTTTTCTTTATTAACAATGTCATCAATTATATCTCTTTTTTCTGCAAGTTCAGTTTCATTTGCATTTTCAAATGAAATGAATCTTTTTAATTGATTTCTTTTTATTTGATTCAAACTTCTTGTTGTAACAATTCTATAAATCCATGTAAAAAGAGACGACCTGAAATTAAATGTCTTTAATTTTTTATACAATACTATCAAAACTTCCTGTGTAACTTCATCAGCATCTAAATGGTCCCCAAGCATTTGTCTTGCATGCCAGTAAATTTTCTTTTGATATTTTTTAACAATTTCATTAAATGCAGTTTCATCGCCTGCATTAAATTTTCGAACTAATTCAAAATCGTTTTCTAAATTCATTTATACTCTTTAATTCAAAAGTGTAGACAAATATTTTTTTGCAGTGGTTTAAAAAGTAACTACCTCAAAAAGTTTCTTACAGCAGAAAAAATAAATTAAACCACATATAAAAAACAGATGTCAAAATTGCGAAAACCAAATAAACAATAAAGGAGATTCAGCAATGAAAAAAGTAACTTATCTCTCAATCATCTTAATGTTTTTGTTCGGAATACTAACACATGCTCAACCAGTGTTTTTAACAGATGATAATCTTGATGACGAAGAAATTGAAATGGAAGAAGAATTTATTGATAATCCTATTCAAGGCAATCAATTCTTTGAAGAGCAAATGCCTGGTATTCAGATTCAGAAAAGAATAATACGTGATAGACTTTTTGAAAAACTAAATTTAACAGATGAGCAAAAGAAACAGTTTAATGATTTGCAGAGTGAATTTCAGAAAAAAATGATTGATATGAGAGCTCAACTTCAAAAGAACAGACTTGATATTAAAAACATGATGCTTCAGAACAAAATTGATGAAAAAAAATTATTAGACTTAGTTCAAACAAATAATAAAATTCTTTCTGAAATGAGGATTGCATCCATTAACCACTGGCTTGCTGTTTATAAAATTTTGAATAATGAACAAAAGGAGCTTTGGGCAAAACATTGGGGGAGTGGGCTTGGCTTTGGTAAACATGTAATCATAAAAAACAAAATTTTAGGAAGACAAAAAATGAAAGGCTGTCGTTAAAAACTAACCCCGCAGCAGCGGGGTTTTTATTCTAAATCCCCTTCAAGAGGTCTAATGACAATTTCTTCTGTAACCAAATTTGATTTTATAGAATAAACATAATAAACAAGCTTAGCTAAATCTTCAGGCGACATCATTCTATGAGAATATTTTTCCAGAACAGAACTATCCCAAATTGGTGTTTTAGTTGCTCCTGGAATTATGTTGATTATTCGAATATTATTTTTTCTAATTTCTTCTCTTAATGAATTTGTGTAAGCTAATAGTCCCGCTTTTGAAGCTGAATAAGCACTGCTTCCTAAAAAAACTTTTTGAGTTACAACAGAAAGGATATTTATAATTGTTCCATAATTCATTTCTATCATCTTCGGTAAAACTTTTTTAATTGAATAAATTGCACCAAGCAAGTTTACTTCGATAATTTCTTTAATCTCTTCGAGTGAATCTTCTTGAGCAGATTTGAATGATGTAACTCCTGCATTATTAATCAGTGCAGCAATAAAAAAATCTTTCGAGTAATCTTTATAAAAATCTTCAATTGATTTTAAATTTGTTATATCAAGCTTAACTGGAATTACATTAGATTCTTTCCCGTCGAGTTCTTTTTTATAATTTTCAATTAGATTTACTCTTCTTGAAGAGGCAATTACAAGTTCATCATTTCGTGCAAATTCAAGTACTAGTTCTTTACCAATACCTGAACTTGCACCTGTTATCCAGACTGCATGTTTAAGTTTATCCATTAAATTCTTTTTTGAGCTATTAAGTTTAAGAATTCAGAGCGTGTTCTTGTATCTTCAGAAAAAACTCCGTGCATTGCACTTGTTGTAGTAATTGAATTCTGCTTTTGAACTCCTCTCATCATCATACACATATGATATGCTTCTATTACAACAGCAACACCGCGAGGTGCAAGATATTTATCAAGTGTATCAGCAATTTCCTGAGTCATTCGTTCTTGCACTTGAAGCCGTCTTGCAAAAACATCAACAATACGAGGCAACTTACTTAATCCAACAATTTTTCCATCGGGGATATATGCAATATGAACTTTACCAAAAAAAGGAAGAAGATGATGTTCGCACATGCTATAAAAATCAATATCTTTAACAATTACCATCTCATCATATTTTTCTTCGAAGATTGCTCCATTTAATACATCATCAATATTTTTTCTATAACCTTGAGTTAAAAACTCATATGCTTTTGCAACTCGATGAGGTGTTTTTAATAAGCCTGGACGATTAATATCTTCTCCTAATTCTGTAAGAATTATTCTAACACTTTCTTCAACTTTTTCGTGATTCAATTTATTCTCCTCGATATTCTACATAATTATTTTCTGTTTCATATAATTTTATAGAATATAACTTACCAGCAGGAATTTTATCTGCTAATTGATTCCATATTCCAATTAAAATATTCTCTGCAGTAGGAATTTTATCTTTAAGAAATTCAACATCCATATTTAAATTTTTGTGGTCAAGTTTATCAATAACATTTTCACGAATTATTTTTTTTAATTGTGTTAAATCAATCAGATAACCTGTATCACTATTAATCTCACCAGCAATAGTAACTTCAATTGTATAATTGTGTCCATGTCCATTAGGATTACTGCACTTCCCATAGATTTTAAAATTTTCTTCATCAGATAAATTTGGATTGTAAATTCTATGGGAAGCGCTAAAGACTTCTCTGCGGGTTACATAAATCATATTCAATTTGATTTTAGTACTTTTAATATTTCTTCAACATGACCATTAACTTTTACCTTAGGGAAAATATGCATTATCTTTCCATTTTCATCGATAATAAAAGTTGTTCTTTCTACTCCCATATACTTTTTTCCATACAAAGATTTTTCTTTCCATACACCATATTTTTGAACTACTTCTTTCTTTTCATCACTCAGCAAGATAAAAGGCAAATTATATTTTTCAGCAAATTTTTTATGTGATTCAACAGAATCTGGGCTAATTCCTATTACCTGAATTTTTAACTTACTAAAATTAGGGAAATTATCTCTGAAATCACATGCTTCTTTTGTGCAGCCGCTTGTCATGTCTTTAGGATAAAAATAAAGAATTACTTTACTTCCTAAAAAATTTTTCAATGATACTTTTTTGCCGTTGATGTCTGGCAATGTAAAGCTTGGTGCTTTTTTGCCTACTTCAAGCATAGAATCCTCATTACTTATGATAACTTTTTCAATGTTTCTTTAATTGCTTCGTAATTTGGTTCTTCACCTGCATTCTCAAGAACTTCTGCATATTGAATTATGCCATTTTTATCTACAACAAATGCTGATCTTTTTGCCACGCCTTTCAAATTAAATTTATCTGGCAGCCATACATCATAATATGCACCATACAATTGGCAAACTTCTTTATTAAAATCACTGAGTAATGGAAAATTAAATTGATGCTTATCTGCCCATAATTTTTGTGCAAAAGGTCCATCAACACTTATTGCTAAAACCTGAGCATCAAGATTTTCATAATCCTTCATGCTGTCTCTTGTAGAGCATAATTCTTTTTCACATACAGAAGTACCAACTGCAGGGAAAAATAAAATGACAACATTTTTCTTCCCTCTGTAACTTGATAAGGTAAATGTTTCGTTATTTGCATTTTTTAATGTGAAATCTGGGGCTGTATCTCCAACTTTGAGTGACATATTTTCCTCCTTTTTTATTCGTTAATTTTTCTTCCAATTTTTACTTTTACCTGAAATTCAATTTTACCATCAGAAGTTAATCTTCCTCTTTGTTCAATTACTTCGAACCAGGCAACTTTCTTTTCTTTATTTGCTTCTTCTACAACTGATTTAATTGCATCGCTTATACTTTCTTGAGAGATTCCAACTCTCTCAATTAATTCAAAATTCTTAGACATATTAACTCTCCTTTATTTATAAAAAGTTCAATTTATGAATAAAATAATTTTCAATAAACACAACAGAAATAATAATTCCATAGTTCCTTTTATTAAACAAAATTACATTTCAAATAATTTTAGAATATCTTCATTTGATTATTTCTAATCAAATTTAACAAAAAAGATAAAGATATTTGCTTTTTTAGGAAATGGTTAATATTTTTATGTAGACTTAATCTAAATTATATAGAAAATGAACTTAGATTTAAATGCAGCTCACGAAGAATTTAGAAGATACTTAAAAAAAGAGAACCACCGCATAACACCTGAAAGGTTCGAGGTTCTTGACTATGCTCTCGAATATGACGGCCATTTTGGAGCTGATGAATTGTATTTGAAAATGAAAAATAACAACTCGAATATTTCGAGAGCTACTGTTTACAATACACTCGAACTGCTTGCAGCCTGCGATTTACTTGCAAAAAGAAATTTCGGTGAGAACAAAACAAGATACGAAGCAAAATATGGAAAGAAAAGTCATGACCATTTAATATGCACAAATTGCGGTGCAATTAAAGAATTTTCTGAGCCAGCCATTGAAATTATTGTAAAAGAAATTTCAGAAAAACTTGGATTTGAACCATCAGGTCATTCATTTAATATTTTTGGAAAGTGTACTAATCCCAACTGCAAAATTAAGGATAATGATAAAGATGACACTTGATAAAGCAAAAAAAGGAAATAGAGTAACAATTTTAAAATTACCATCAGGACAATATAAAGCACAATTTATTCGTCTTGGCATTTCCGAAGGTGATTCTGTTTTATGTTCTGAAAGATTACCTGGAGGAACAATTGTAATTCAAAAAAACAGGCAGGAAATTGCAATTGGCAGCGACTTAGCAAAAAAAATAAAAATAATTCTTCAATAAATTATGAGACATGACAATTTTCAAAATCCGCATTCAATAGATTTAACCGAGAATAAAATTTCTCAATTATCATTAAAAGAAAAAGTAGTTCTCGTAGGCAATCCAAATGTTGGAAAATCTTGCATATTTAATTATTTGAGCGGTATGTATGTTGATGTTTCCAATTATCCTGGAACAACTATTTCGATTAATAAATGCTTATATAAAGACAAAGAAATTTTTGATACACCGGGAATATATGGAGTTTCTTCATTCAACGACGAAGAAAGAGTTGCAAAAGAAATAATTTTATCTTCAGATATTGTTTTAAATGTTGTCAATGCACTTCATCTTGAAAGAGACCTTTTTCTTACACTTCAATTAATTGATATGGGGAAAAAAGTTTCTGTATTGCTAAATTTTTCTGATGAACTCAAGAAAAGAAAAATTAGAATAAACACAAAACTTTTATCTGAATTGCTTGGTGTAGAAGTTATCGAGACTTCTGCTGTATCAAAATATGGATTTGATAAAATTGATTATGCAATTGAAAATGCAAGAGTTGGAAATCAACAACTTGAGCTTTATGCACTTCTTCAGCAGTTAATGGAAAAATCAATTCCTCAATCAGAAGCACTTTTAATTCTTGAAGGCGATGAAGAAACTGCACTTAAATACAATATCCCAAATGGAAATCCAGATTCAAGAGAAAAAATTTATATCAACAGAAGAAACAGAGTTAATGATATTTGTGACCAGGTAGAATTTGAAGATACCAGAAAAGGAGAAATATTTAATTTAATTGGAAGAATGTCATTAAATCCCAAAACTGGCATCCCAATTCTTTTTGTAATGCTAATTTTAGTCTATTTCTTTGTTGGAGATTTAGTTTCTCAACGAGTAGTCAATTTTACAGAAAATACTCTCGGCAAAAAATATTTTGAATACAATCTTAAATCACTCATTGCAGATTATTCTAATTGTCAAATAACTGTAAACTTATTGAATGAAGAAGGAAAAGTTATAGATACAAAAAATTTCTACTTTTCTGATGGAATGAAAAATAATATTAATCTTCGAAACGAATTCAAAAATTTTTCTAATAAAGATTTTATAGAAATTAATTTTCATTTTTACAATCCTATTCTAAGACTTTTATTTGGAGAATTTGGTGTCATAACAATGACTACCACCTACCTCCTGTTTTTATTATTCCCTCTTGTTGTAAGCTTTTACTTTGTTATGGCTTTGTTAGAAGACAGCGGATATTTACCACGCCTTGCTACAATGCTGGATAGAACTTTCAATCGTATTGGTCTTAATGGCAAAGCTGTAATACCGATTATACTTGGATTCGGCTGTATAACTATGGCTAATATTACAACAAGACTTCTTGGGAGCGAGCGAGAAAAATCAATTGTTACTGCAATACTCCAATTTGTGATTCCTTGTTCTGCTCAACTGGCAGTTATTACGGTTTTACTCAGCGGGGCTGGCATTACTCCACTTTTAATTTATGTTTCAGTAATTGGAAGTGTATTAATCATACTTTCTACCATTTTAAATAAATTACTCCCCGGAGAAAGTTCACCACTATTAATTGACCTGCCAATTATGAGATTTCCTAAACTCAATAATGTTTTGAAAAAAACATTTTATCGCAGCATAGGATTTATGAAAGAAGCCGGGTTCTGGTTTTTTGTAGGGGCTTTAGGTGTGGGTTTAATGGAAATTACAGGTTTACTTTTTATTTGGCAGGATTTGCTGGCTCCAATTACAACTTACTGGCTTAAATTACCAAAAGAAGCTGCTAATGCTTTTGTTATGGGTATGGTAAGAAGAGATTTTGGTGCTGCTGGATTATTCGATTTGAAATTAACTACAATGCAAATAACAGTTGCAATAATAACAATTACACTTTTCGTTCCATGCATTGCATCTTTTGTAGTGATGTTAAAAGAAAGAGGCTTAAAAGAAGGTCTTTCAATTTGGATTGGGACATGGATAACAGCTTTTTTAATTGGTGGAATTGTTGCACAAATTATAATTTAATTTTATGAAACAAAAAGATTTGCATAAATATCCACTTATCTGGCGTAAAGATGATTTCTTTATAAAAATTTATAGTTCCATTCCCAATGTTTCTACTGGAATTCTTTTAACCACAAGCAAAACAACTTTTATAATTGACCCAGGCGATGGAATTTTAAGAGATTTAACTCAAGATGTTGGAGCAGAAACTATTCTAAGAGTTTCTGATATTTTTATCAGTCATGGTCATCACGACCATGTTGGAGGTGTTTGGTCTCTTTTAACTTATTTATCTGTATTAAGAAGAAGACTTCCTCTTTCAATTTATTATCCTCAGGGCTGTGTGGAAATTGAAAGCATCTACAAAGCTTTCAAAGAAGTTTATGGGAAAGAACTTTCTTATGAAATTTTTCTTAAACCAATTATCAACGAAAAACAATTCACAAAAAATTCAGTTAGAATAAAACCATTCAAAGTTAATCATAGAGAAGTAAGTCCAGACGGCGAATTCATTGAAGTTCCTTCGCTTGGCTATAAATTCTTTTATGATACCAAAACAATCTGCTATGGAGGGGATACAGCATATTGCGAAAATCTTGTTAAAATGGCAAAGGGTTCTGACTTAGCAATTATCGAAGCTGGTGCTCATGATGAATCATCATCTGAACTTCATATGACTATTGAACAAGCATCAAAAATTGGGAAAACTGCAAAAGAATTTTTCCTTGTTCATGTTCCTATATAAATTTGCATACCATTAAATTTGAGCTGACCATGAAAAAATATTTTTACTTCATTTTATTAATAATTGCTGCAACTGCATCCGCACAAAAAAAATGGATTGAACCTGAAATTACTGCAAAAGATTTGAAAGCTCATCTCTTTTACCTTGCATCAGATGAAATGAAAGGAAGATTTACTGGCAGCAACGAAGAAAGAAAAGCAGGAAATTATATTAAAGAGCAGTTTGCATCTTTCGGATTAAAACCGCTTTTTAATAATTCATACTTTCAAGAATTCCCATTCATTGAAAAAATAGAATTAACTGGTAAAAATTCAGTTCAAATAAAAGCATCAGGTTATTCAAAAAAATTAATTTCGAAAAAAGATTTTATTACTGCTCCATTTTCAGGAAATGGCAAAGCAGAATCAAACATAATCTTTGCAGGATACGGAATTTCAGCATCAGAATTAAATTACGATGATTATGAAAAAATTAATGTCAATGGGAAAATTGTTTTGGTCTTAAGGTCACATCCAGAACATGACAGCACAAAATCTGAATTTGATAAATATTCTTCAATGAGATTCAAAGCTGCAATTGCAAAGGAAAAAGGAGCAGCTGCAATTGTTTTTATAAATCAAGAAAAAGAAGAAGATGAATTAATCCAGTTGAGATATGATGGTGCACCTGGAATTAAAAACTTTCCTATCATTCAAGTGAAAAGAGAAATCATTAAAAAAATTTTTGAGCAAAGAGGTTTGAATCTTTCTGAAATTCAGAAAAAAATTGATAATGAAAAAAAGCCACACTCAATCGAGTTTGATGATATAGTTATCTCTATCAATACAGATGTTAAAGAAATTGAAAATAAAGCAAGAAATGTTGCAGGTTATATTGAAGGCAACGACCCTAATCTAAAAAATGAATATCTCATTATTGGTGCTCATTATGACCATCTCGGAATTGATCAATTATTATCATCTTCATTATACAAAGGGAAAGATAAACAAATTCATAATGGTGCAGATGATAATGCTTCTGGAACATCAGGATTGCTTGAGCTTGCAGAAAAATTTAGTTCAATAAAAAATTCGATTAGAAGAAGTATAATTTTCATTGCTTTCTCTGGAGAAGAATTAGGAATTCTTGGTTCAACTTTTTTTACTAATAATTTGCCTGTTCCTCGAGAAAATATTATTGCAATGTTAAATTTGGATATGGTTGGCAGATTGGACGCAGAAAAAAAACTTACAATCATTGGCGCTGGAACATCTTCAAAATGGAAAGAGCTGCTTAACGAAAAAAATAAATATAATTTACAGTTAAACTTAAGTGATGCGGGATCTGGAGGCAGCGACCATCAAGCATTCCTTAATAAAAATATTCCTGTTTTATTTTTCTTCACTGGAATACATTCTGATTATCACAAACCATCTGATGATGCGGATAAAATTAATTATGAGGGTGAAACAGAAGTTTTAAATTTTGTATTTGATATCGCAGATGAAATTCAAAATTCAAACACAAAACCTGATTTTGTAAAAGTTTCTGAACCTGTAAACAGAACATCAACTCGTTCAAGAGTTACTGCAGGAACAATTCCGGAATTTGGTTATAATGGTGAAGGCTACAAAATTTCTGGGGTTACTGAAGGTGGACCAGCAGAAAAAGCTGGATTAAAGAGCGGTGATATAATCATAAAGTTTGGTGATAAAAAAATAGGCAATATTTATGATTTCATGTATGCTATATCAAATTATAAACCCGGTGATAAAGTTAATGTAACAGTTCTACGCGAAGAAAAAGAATTAACTTTTGAAGTAGAATTAATAGAAAAATAAAAACATACCTTAAAAGAAAATCTGCTCTTTTAAGGTATGTTTCACATTTTATGCACTTGCTCTTTCAAGCATGTATTTTTCTCTGGAATAAGATAATGTTTTTCCTCCTACATTAAATTTGCTGAATAAATCTTCAAGATTAGAAGTTAATCTTGCAAGATTATTTGCAGCGCTTGCAATTTGTCCTGTGCTTGTTGTGCTTTGTTCTGTAACGCTTGCTATATTTTCAATATTCTTGCTTATTTCATCAGCAGAAATTGATTGTTCCTGACTTGCTGCAACAATATTATCAATTAAATCAGAAACAGATTTTGCAGATTTATAAATTTCCTGAAGTGTCATGTCAATTTCTTCAGTTAATTTCATTCCATCATATACTGAAGATTTAGCATTAGCCATCGATTTATCAGCTTCCTTGACTTCTAATTGAATTGATTTAATAGTTTCTGCAATTTCTTTTGTAGCCTTAGTTGTTCTTTCAGCAAGTTTTCGAACTTCATCGGCAACCACAGCAAAACCGCGTCCCTGTTCGCCGGCTCTTGCTGCTTCGATAGCAGCATTCAATGCAAGTAAATTGGTTTGATTTGCAATATCATCAATTACTTTTGTTATTTCACCAATTTGGTCAGTTTTGTTCGTAAGTGAAGCAATTATTTCTGCAGTTTCTTGTGAAGCCTGAACAATTTTATTCATACCTGCTTTTGTTTCATTTGTTTTTTCTGCTCCTTGTTTTGCCGCCTGACTTGATTTTTGCGACATCTGTGCAACTTCTGTAATATTTTTTGACATTTCAATTATTGCTCTTGTCATATGTTCAATTGAACGGGATACTTCGCTTACTTGAATATTTTGTTCTTGAGCACCAGCAGCCATTTCTTCTGATGAAGATGAAATTTGTTCTGCAGCACTTGCTGTAGACTGAATTGCTTCTTTTACATTTTCAAGTACGCTTCTTAATTCTCTAATCATTTTATTTATCTTTAAGCCTAATTCATATAAAACATCATCATTTTTTAATTCCAATTCTTCTGTAAAATCTCCATTGGCTAAACGCTCAACAATTTCTACAATTGGTTTAATTTGTTCTTTCAAATATTCTTTATTTTTTTCTTCTATTTCTCTTAAATCTGTAAAGAATACAAAACTGCCGTCAATTTCTTTTTTGCTGTTATAAATTGGTCCTGATTGAACAAGAATTGGAATATCTTCACCTTTTCTATTCTTCAAAGAAATTTTTTCACCCTTCAAGAAAATTCCTTCTACTGCTCTTCTGCTTACAGAATCTGTTCCGAATACTTCTTTAACTTTCATTTTGCCAATTATATCCTCAATGCTTCTTTCAAATCCAACCAAATCGCACGCTGCTTGATTAATAAATCTTATTGTTAAATCTTTATCAACAATAAAGAAAGCGCCATTAACACCGGTTTGAAAACTTGTTGCTCGTGCAATTTCATCTTTAATTTTATTTATCATTACATCAAAAGATAAATTGAGATGACCAATTTCATCTTTTCTGTCTTTATGCTTAAGAATTACATCATAATTTCCTCTTATTATTTCTCTGGCATTTGAATCAAGAGATACAATGGGGTCAACAATAGTTTTTCTTATTACAGGGACAAAAGAGAAAACTACAATGGTTGATATCAAGATAAAAATTATAGTCTTCGTTTTTGCATCAGCTATTTCATTTAGACTTGCTTGATTGTATTGAGAAGTTTTTTCGTCATAAATGCTTACAAGTTCTTTTAAATTCATTTTTGCTGTATCAAATTTTTTCAAAGCTTCAATTGACAGCTCATTACATTTTTTTCTTAACTCAAGCAATTCATTATTTTTTTCTTTATCTAAATTTTCTGATTCTAATTTATCAATCTTCCTTTGCAAGTTTATAACTTCTTCATGAGCTTGCTTCCAAGTGTTCCAGTCATTTACAAACTTTTGCCATATTTGATTTTCTCTTTCATCTTTTTCTAATGATTCATAAACTTTCCACGCATCTTCTGCTCTTTTAAATGCTGCGGGAATTGATTCATAAATTGACTGCCGAACTTTTTCATCTTTCAAATCGGGATTTAATAAACCTCTTTCCGCAGAGAGCACAGAAGTTTCAGCTTGATAAAGTGTTATTAAGGACTGAACAGCAGGTAAAAAATTGTAACCCAATTTTTTCACTACAATTTCTTCTTCACCTAAATTTCTGTAAGCAAGGAAAGCATTGATTCCAGTTATTATCACAACAAACACAAACAGTATAATTATTTTGTTAATAGTTTTAAGGTCATAAAATTTTTTTAACATAATTCCTCCAATTAAACAAAAAACACTAATTCTATCTCTATTATCGAAGGGGAAATAAATTTTTGAATAGATTCACTAAAAAATTTTGACTAGTAATTTAGAAGGATTAATCCCAGGGATTTCTTTTATACAAATTGTTCAGAGGATGCAAATCTTTTCTTCCGTCAACAAAAACAGCAACCCATTCAGCTAATCTTTTCCCAAGACGTTTGCATGATTCAATTTCTTTTTCTTGTCTTGGTTCGCCTGCTTGAGTAGCTCCGTAATGAGCTGTAAATTGTTTGCCGGAATAATCAGTTACTCCAAAAACAAGAAAGCCATAATTAATCATGATATTCAAAAGAGTTTGACATGTTAATTCTGCACCGCCGCCCCATCCACCTTGAGAACTGAATGCACAACCAATTTTGCCATCAATTTTTTGCCAATCAGGTAATAAATTTTCCCAAAATTTTTTCATTTCAGATGCAACAGTTCCAAGATAAGTTGGTGATCCAAGAGCTAATCCATCGCACCAAAAAATATCTTCTCTATCAGCCTCATAAATTGATTTTAAGCGAACTTCTATATTAGGAATTTCTTTAGCACCCTCAGCAACAAATTCAGCCATCTTTTTAGTATGTCCTTCTTGAGAATAATAAAGGACTAAAATCTTTCCCATAGTTATGAAAGTGGAAATTTTGTAAATCTCATTGAATGAACTTTATTTGGAACAGGAATTTTAATATCAGGCTTAACATATTTTTCAAACTCATCACGAAATCGTTCAATCATAAATTTGACAGGCCATGCAGCAGCATCACCTAATGCACAAATTGTATTTCCTTCAATATTATTAGCTACACTAATCAATAAATCAAGGTCTTTTGATGTTCCATTCCCTTCAGCAATTCTATGAAGAATTTTTTCCATCCAGCCAGTTCCTTCACGGCATGGTGTGCATTGACCACAACTTTCATGATGATAAAAGTGAGCAATTCTAAGCAAAACTTTCAATAAATCTGTATCTTCATCCATAACAATTACGCCAGCAGTTCCAATTGCAGAACCAGCTGCTTTCAAAGATTCTGCATCCATTCTTACACCTTCAAGCTGGTCTCCTCTCAATGGCGGCATTGATGTTCCACCAGGAATAACGCATTTAATTTTTTTATTGCCAATAACTCCACCAGCATAATTGTAAATTAAATCTGTCAACAAAATTCCAGTGGGCAATTCATAAACACCAGGCTTATTTACATGACCGCTTACACCATACAAAAGTGTTCCTGGATGTTTTGGTGCTCCAATTTTTGAAAACCATTCCCATCCTTTTAATATTATTGGAGGAACATTTGTTATAGTTTCTACATTATTAATTGTTGTTGGGCAACCCCATAATCCGCGTTGTGCAGGGAAAGGCGGTTTGACTCTCGGATAACCTCTCAAGCCTTCAATTGAATTCATGAGAGCAGATTCTTCACCACAAATATAAGCTCCTGCCCCTTTATGAATGTAAAGATTGCAATAGAAATCTGTTGCAAAAGTAGATTTCATCTTTTCGCCGAGAAAACCTCTTTCATAAGCTGTATCAATTGCTTTTTGCATCAACTTAATCCATTTGTGGTATTCACCACGAATGTATAAATATGCAGTTTGAGCTCCAATTGCATAGCATGTTATAATTGACCCTTCAATCAATTGAAAAGG
This sequence comes from Rosettibacter sp. KY25, assembly GCF_057554405.1. Taxonomy (NCBI): domain Bacteria; kingdom Pseudomonadati; phylum Ignavibacteriota; class Ignavibacteria; order Ignavibacteriales; family Melioribacteraceae; genus Rosettibacter; species Rosettibacter sp. KY25. The sequence goes on from NZ_BAAJAO010000001.1 coordinate 161,248, forward strand.
ATTGTATTCAAAAATTTGTCTGTCCTTGAATGAACCGGGTTCACTTTCATCACCATTGATGCAGAGATATTTGGGCTTATCTGTGGTCTTGGGCATAAAGCTCCATTTCAAACCTGTTAAGAATGCAGCACCGCCTCGACCTCTTAATCCTGATTTTTTCACCTGGTCAATTATATCATCTGGTGATTGTGAAAATGCTTTTTTAGCAGCTTCGAACCCACCATTAGAAAGATAAACTTCGATATCATCTAAATTTGGTATTTCAGGTAGAACTATTCTTTCCATCCTTTGACTCATTCTTTTGAAAGTGTATTCAAGATTTCTTCTACTTTTTCTTTAGTTAAATTTTCATAATAATCTTCGTTAATTGCAATCATTGGAGCATAACCGCAAGCTCCCATACATTCAACTTCTTCAAGAGAAAATTTTCCATCCGGTGTTACTTCCATATGGTCAATTCCAAGTTTACTTTTAATTAAATCCCAAATTTCATAAGCTCCACGAAGCATGCACGAAACATTTGTACAAACCTGAATATGATATTTCCCAATTGGTTTTGTATGATACATTGTATAAAAAGTTACAACACTTAAAACATCTACTTTGCCGATTCCAAGAACATTTGCAACTTCTTCCATTACTTCATTTGTAATATATCCATTTTGTTCCTGAGCGATGTAAATTGTGGGCATTACTGCAGCAAGAGATGTAGGATATTTTTTTCTTGCTTCTTCAATTCTTTTAAGATTTTCTTCTGTGAATTTGAAACTCATTTTTAACTCTTAAATTTCATTAATCAATAACATTTCAAGAAAATTTTTATTTATCTGCTTCTCCCATTACTGGGTCTAAACTTCCAATAATTGCAATCACATCAGAAATCATAGCTCCTTTGCAAACAACTGGCAGCGCCTGAAGATTGCAAAACGAAGGAGAACGAATTTTTAATTTCCAAGGATATCCAGTTCCATTGCTTACAATATAAAATCCAAGTTCACCTTTTGGATTTTCTGCAGAGAAAAATACATCGCCTACTGGAGGATTAATTCCATAATTAATTAACATAAAATCATGAATAAGTTCTTCCATTTTTGTATAAATTTCTGTTTTAAGAGGAAGAACATGTTTAGGTACATTAGCAAGAACTTCTCCCTGCGGCATTTTATCAAGAATTTGATAAAGGATTTTCACACTTTCTCTTACTTCTTCGCCTCTTTGATAATATCGAGCTAAGCAATCACCTTCTGTTTGAGTAGGGATATTAAAATCAATTTCATTATAAAAAAGATAAGGCTTGGCTCGTCGCACATCATATTCAACACCGGAGGCTCTAAGATTTGGTCCTGTTACACCAAGTGCAATAGCTTCTTCTTTTGGAAGAATTCCAACTCCTTCGAGTCGATTTATAAAAATTTTATTTTTCAAAAGAAGTTTATCCATTTCATCAAGAGCTGAATGATGCTGGTCAAGAAAATCGCGAACCATTTTTAATGTAACATCATCAGCATCATTAGCAACACCACCAATTCTTGTATAGCTTGTAGTAAAACGAGCTCCAGCCAATCTGTCAAAAATGTTTTGAATTTTTTCTCGTTCTCTGAATGTCCACATTACCATTGTAACTGCCCCAACATCCATAGCATAAGTTCCTATTGCAATCATGTGAGCTGCAATACGAGAAAGTTCTGCAACCATCATTCTGATATACTGTGCTCTTTTAGGAGCTTCAATTCCAAGAAGTTTTTCTACTGCTAAAACATAAGCAACATTATTGCACATTGTAGCAGTGTAATCAAGACGGTCTGTATGAGGAATATATTCAATGTAAGTCATTTCTTCAGCCATCTTTTCATAACCTCTGTGCAGATAACCTAATTCTGGAACGACTCCAAGAACTGTTTCCCCATCAAGTCGTAAAACTAATCTTAACACACCATGAGTAGCAGGATGCTGAGGACCCATGTTAATCACCATTTCATTTTCTAGAGCATCTTCAATGGTGATATCTCTATCCTCAAGTAATTTTTTTAATAATTTTTCATCTGTGTAGATATTTTTCTTTTCCATAATGAGCAGTTATTCAATTTTATCTGGTAATGGTAATGAACCTGGTATGCCTAATACTGGAAAATCTTTTCTAAGAGGATGATATTCAAATCCTTCGGGCATATAAATTCTTCTTAAATCAGGATGATTTATAAAAATAATTCCATACATATCATAAGTTTCTCTTTCATACCAATTAGCACTTTTCCAGACAGATGTAACTGAATCAATTTGTGGGGGTTCGTCATCGATATTAGCTTTTAGTCTTAGAGTAAAATTATTTTGATAAGAATAAACATGATAGACAACTGTGAATCTGTTTTTGCGTTTTGCCCAATCAATTGCTGTAACATCGATACAGGTTTCAAAATGAAGGTCAGCATCTTCCTTCAAAAGTTTTGCAAGCTCAACAATTTTATCTTTATTAATCGTGATAGATAAATCGCCGCGAAACTGATTAATTTCTTCAATTGAATTTTCAAATTTTTCTTTTACTTTCTGGATGATTAATTCTTTGAATTCCATAATTTATTTATCAATATTTTCTAAAAGAGGTTTATCCTGAAAATCTCTTGCTTTTGTTTTAGCAATTTTTTGTTGGATAGTCATAACTGCATTAATCAAATTTTCTGGACGAGGCGGGCAGCCTGCAGTATAAACATCAACTGGCAAAAATTGGTCAATTCCTTGAACCACATTGTATGAACGATACATTCCACCTGATGATGTACATGCACCCATTGCAATTACCCATTTTGGTTCTGGCATCTGGTCATAAATTCTTCTTACTACCTGAGCCATTTTATAAGTTACTGTTCCAGCAACAATCATTAAATCACACTGTCGTGGGGTAAAGCGCATTACTTCTGAACCAAAACGAGCTAAATCATATTTCGGGTCTGCAGCTGCAATTAACTCAATTGCGCAGCAGGAAATTCCCATTGGCATGGGCCAAACAGAACTCTTTCTTGCCCATGCTATAACTGCATCTAAGGTTGTGGTAATAAAACCATCTTTATATAATTTTGCTTCTAATCCCATTTTAATCCCCCTTTCATGAGGATGTATAAAAATCCTATTTCAAGAACTACTAAAAAGACAAACATCGGGAAAAATGCAAAAATTCCATATTGATTAAAAAGTGATTTAAATTGAACAGCCCATGGATAAACATAAATAACTTCGATATCAAATATTATGAATAACATTGCAACAAGATAATACTTAACAGAGATTCTTTCGTGTGTTGTGCCAACAGGATTTTTACCGCTTTCATACGGCATCAATTTAACTTTGTTGGGACGATAAGGACCAAAAATTCTTGAGGAGAGAATTATCGCTCCACTTACAATTACAGAAAAAATTAATACAAGTATTACTGGAATATAATCAAGTATCATAAATAAAATTTTTTACTTTTTTATAAGTGAAAAATAACCTAATTCAATTTATAATGCAAAAGCAGATATTAAGAAGTGATATATAAATTAAAAAGAGCTGTTTTATTTCATCATCTTAATTTATGAAAGATGAGGATTAATTTAATATTGATTTATGAATTAGGACAAAACTTGTATTCGGATTTATTCAAAACATCTTATTTACACAAGTGCTTCAGCTATTTTTTCTATTGCAATATCAAGTTCTTCATAACTTATCACTAATGGTGGAAGTAATCTTAAAACTGTGGTTCCACCTGGAAGAGTTACAATTCCTTTCTTTAGTAATTCAACAATAACTGGCTGAGATTTATCCTTCAACTCGATTCCAATCATTAAACCAATTTGACGAATTTCTCGGACTTTGGATAATGCATATTTACTTAATTTTTCTTTGAAGTAATTTCCCTTCTGTTCTGCTTGTTCCCATAATTTATTCTCAATCATAAAATCAATTGCAGCAATACCAGCGGCACATGCAAGAGGATTACCGCCAAAAGTTGAACCATGTTTGCTTCTTTCCATTTTAATTTTATCTGAACAAAGAACAGCGCCCATTGGAAAACCACCTGCAATTGATTTTGCAAGTGTCATTATATCTGCTTCAATATCATAATGTTCTATAGCAAACATTTTTCCTGTTCTGCAAAATCCAGTTTGAATTTCATCAATAATTAAGATGATTCCTTTTTCATCACACAATTTTCGAACATTCTGGAAAAATTCTTTTTTGCCAATATTAATTCCTCCTTCGCCCTGCACTAACTCAAGGATTATTCCAGCTGTATCATCATCAACTGCTGCAGCAAGTTTTTCAAAATTATTATATGGAACAAATGTAAAACCAGGAACCAGTGGTTCAAAACCTTCACGATATTCACTTTTGTAAGTTGCGCTTAAAGCTCCCATTGTTCTTCCATGAAAGCCTTTCATTGCTGCAATGAATTTTGTTTTCTTTGTTGTAAATCGTGCAAATTTAATTGCACCTTCTATAGCTTCGGTTCCTGAATTTGTAAGAAATGCTTTTTTAAGATTTTTTGGTGCAATGCTGAAAAGTTTTTCAAGAAATAGAGCTTTTTTATCGTTATAAAAAGTATTTGCACATGTAATAAGTGTGGAAGCCTGCTGCGAAATTGCTTCTGCAACTTTATCGTTGCAATGACCAACATTTGCTACACTAATTCCTGCTGCCATATCAATGTATTCATTTCCCTGGTCATCCCAAAGACGAGCACCTTTCCCTTTTACAAAAACAACATCTCGCATTGGGTAAACTTCAATTTCATATTGCTGTTGGAGTGCTTTGTAATCAATCATTTTGAAACCTCTTTTCTATGAAATTATTGTTCCTTTTCCATTTAGAGCATCGATTATTGGATGCTCGGTTCTTCCATCAGAAATTATAACGGTGGTATTTCCTGATTCAAATAATTTTCGAAGTGCAAGAATTTTTCTTTTCATTCTTCCTTCTACTTTTTGTTCCATTGCTTCAAGTTCTTCTTTCGAGATTTTGGAAACGAGTGATGATGCATCATTTTTATCAAGAAGAAAGCCTGGGGCTTCTATTAAAGAAATAATTTTCTCTGCATTGAATTCAGTTTGCAAAAGTGCAATTATATCATCATTTTCTGAGTTAATTGCAAAATTATTTTCATCAATTAATGGCACACACAAAACTGGTGTGTAACCATTATCAAGCAATAAATTAAGTAAATGTTTATTTACTGATTTTGGCTTCCCAGAAAAATCTCTCAGCAAAAGAGTTTTGCCGCCCTCTCTTACTTTTATTCCGCTGTTTCTTTTTCCAACAATTACTTTCCCATCAAGACCTGATAAACCTACTGCATTAATACCATGTTGCTGACAAATTTCAACAATTCTTTTATTCTTCAAACCTGCATAAGCCATCATCATTAAATCAATTGTTTCTTCGTTACTCAAAACAGAATCGTAGCCTGACAGTGAAGTAACAACTTTTTTCTGATAATTTAATTTTTGTGCAAGCTCGTCCCTTAATGCATTAGCGCCGTGAACAATAATAAACTTTTCTTTAATTGTTGAAAGGTCTGAAATTATTCCTTTCAGATTAATTTCCTTTCCACCGCCAATTTTAATTAAATACATTTGAACTCCATAAATGAATTATTTGGAATAGGCTGCCAATTATCTTCATCAGCAAATTTGTCAGAGCAAATCATTATTAAATCTTCTGAAACTTTTTTATGCATAGTAAAATAATTTTCATCTTCATTAAAGAAAGAATAAAGATAAGCATTTTCTTTATCTGCAATTATAAAATTCATCGCACGAACATAAGACGACTTTTTAATTATTATTTCGGTTCCTTTTTTAATAGCATCTTTAATGCTTCCCTTATCAAATCTTTTTATGTAATTAAAAATTTTTTCTGCACCAATTCTTCCATCTTCTTTGATTTTTACACCACGAAGTTCTCCATTAAAAATGAAAATATAATTGTCATCATAAAAGGGCATATTGTTTTCAACAGATATTCCTTCGTCGCGAAAGGCACTGCGTGCATGTGCAATCAATCTTTTTGTCAAACCGAATTGCTCAAGATTATCTTCCCAAATTGGTTTTATGTTTTTATAAAAATTCCACTTATCATTTTGCAAGTAAGCACAGCCCCAGCCGTGTCCCTGATACTCCTTACTTTTTTTTGATATCTCTGCAAATTTCAATAAATAATCTTTTGCATCAAATTCGTATTTAGAATTCACATATAACAATCGGCACATTTTTAATAACTCAACTGGATTAAAAAATTTTTCTTAAGTATCGTAAATAATGAAGAAAAAATTAAATTGGATGAAGTCCTGGAAATTCCAAGCCCGTTTTCTCATCAAATCCGAACATGATATTAAATGCTTGAACAGCTTGACCTGCAGCACCTTTCATTAAATTATCAATTGCACTTATTACAACAAGACGATTTGAGAACTCATCTTTTTTAAAGCCAATATCGCAGTAGTTTGTCCCAATCAACAATTTTGGTTCAGGATATCTATAAATTCCTTCGCTTTCTTTCACAATTCGAATAAATGGTTCATTTCCATAAGCTTCGCGATAAATTTTCCAAATATCTTTTTCAGTTAAATTTTCTTTTAAAAATACATGACATGTTGCAAGCAATCCTCTTACAATGTCAATTGCAGTAGCAGAAAAATGAACTTGAATTTTTTTACCAAAAGATAATTCCTGTAAAATTTCTGCAGTATGTCTGTGTTGAGTTGGCATGTAAGACCTAACAACTCCACTCCTTTCTGGATGATGTGAGCCTTCATTAACTTTGTTTCCACCTTCGCTTGAACCAACTTTAACTTCAATTACTGTTCTATCTTCTTCAACAAGTCCATTTTTAAATAATGGATATAATCCAAGAATGCTTGCTGTAGCATTACATCCAGCACTCGAAATGAAATTAGATTTTTTCATTTCTTCACGATGAAGTTCTGGAATGCCATAAACAAATTCATTTAATAAATCTGGGCGGGCATGTTGATGACCATACCATTTTTCATATTCTGCAGAATCTTTTAATCTAAAATCTGCGCTTAAATCAATTATTCTTGGTGCAATTTTTTTAAATGTATCAATTTTATTTTGCGAGCTGTTATGAGGGAGACAGAGAAATAATAAATCACATTCTTCAAGTTCATTAATGGAATTAAATTTTAGTGCTGTAACTTTTCTTAAATTTGGATGAATTTTATGAACGAACTTCCCTGTATTACTTTCTGAAGTAACTTGTTTAACTTCAACAAAGGGATGGAATAATAATAATCTAAGCAGTTCACCGCCGGTATAACCTGAAGCACCAACTATAGAGACTTTAATTTTTTCCATTTATTTCTCCTCGGCAACTCTCAAAATATATTCAACCATTTTTTTAGGAATGTTTACACCAGTTGTAACAATACTGTTTTTATATTCCATTGTATAATTAACTTCATTTACCATAAGACCATTTTCCGTTTCGAAAATATCGATAGCAACAATTCCGCCACCTACAGCTTTAGCAGCGCGCAAAGATATATCCCTCAATTCATCAGTTACTGGACAGTTAGAAGCAATTCCACCTCTTGCAGTATTTGTAATCCAGTGCGGAGAGGTTCTATAAATTGCAGCAATACATTCATCGCCAACTACAAAGCTGCGAATATCTCTTCCCTTTTTCTCAACATATTTTTGAATATAGAAAATAGAATGATGATAAGAACCCAAAATAGTTTTATGTTCAAGAACTGCTTCTGCAGCGTCGCGGTCATTAATTTTTGAAAGCAATCTTCCCCAAGAACCTACAGCTGGTTTAAGAACTACTGGATAACCCATTTCTTCGATTGCTTTGAGAGCGGATTCTTCAGTAAATGCAACTCTAACTTCTGGCTGAGGAACATTATGTTCTGCCAGAGCAACTGATGTCAATAATTTATCGCCACAAATTGTGGCAACTTGATATGTGTTAACACATTTTATTCCTGCAGATTCGAAAAGTCGCAAGCTGTGAAGAGCTCGTGAGTGGTTAATGCATCTTTCAACAACAACATCTAAATCAAAATGATCTTTACCGAGATTAAATGTTATCTCACGGTCATCAATCATAACCAGTTCAACACCTTTGACTGCATTAAATTCGTCAATTAGAAATTTTTCATCTTTTCTTATCAATGAATGAAGTAATCCGATTTTCATTTTTATATTCTCCCAATTAAATAAATAAGAGCTGAAATTTTTCAGCGTTTATAGGTTTGATGATGTTTAACTGCATCTACGATGTGTTTAAGTTCGGCAAGGTCAACTGTGCGTCCTCTTTGCCCTACAGATTTTACTTCCTGCAAAATATCATATTGAGTTTGTTCATCAAGTTCATTTTCACCAATTAAATTCAGTGCATATCTTAGAGAAGCAATGCCAGACATGTGGTCTAATGCAAAACTTCTTTCTCTGCCCACAACAGCAGGATTTAAGCTTTCATAATGCATAGGATTGATAGATGCTGCATGAGTATGAACACCTGCACAATGAGTAAATGCATTCTTGCCAGTAATTGGGAAATTAGCTGGTATAGGAACTCCGGAGTGTTTGCTAACTAAATCATATAAATCGAGAAGTTTAGGAAGATTCCATCTATTTTCTCCAAAGTCAACTGTTAAAACTACCAGCAATTGAGCTAAATCAACTAAACCTGCTCTTTCTCCCAAACCAAGAGTTGTTGCATCAATTATATCAGCTCCAGCACGATAAGCATCAAGTGCATTTGCAAGTGCCAAGCCTCTATCATTATGGCAATGCACAGCAACTTTGGGATGTAAATTTCTCTTATCAAATTCTTCTTTTAATCTTGATATATAATCATACATGCTTCTTTTACCTGGAATCATAAAGCCAGTAGTATCAGCAACACTAATAATATCTGCACCTGATTCGATAGCAGCAACAGAAGCTTTAACAACATTTTCAAATTGTGACCTTACAGTATCTTCAGGAGTGTAACGAATTAATAAATCAGGTTTTTGGCTTTTAGCATATTTAATAATATCGGTAATTTGTTGAATTGCGCTGTCGAGGTCTTTCTTAAAAACAGTATTTAATCTTTCATCTGAAACACAATAGAAAACTCCAATAAAGCCAACTCCACATTCAAGTGCCAAATCAACATCTTGTTTTAATGATCTTGAATGAGCACCAACTACTGCTTTATAATTTTTTTGTGCAATAGCTTTTACAGCTGCATGAATTTCAGGCGTAACCATTGGATGACCGGCTTCGATAATATCGATGCCGATTTCATCGAGCAAATTTGCTATTGCAAGTTTGATGTGCTTATCAAAATAAACACCTGGGGTTTGTTCCCCTTCTCTTAAAGTTGAATCTAAAACCCAGACCAATTATTCTCCCCAATCTTCTTCTTCTTGAGGTGCTTCGTTTAATGTTGGTGGGTTGAGAGAAACAACTTCAAGTTCGGTTCCACAATCGGGACATTCGAGCAATTCTCCAACTACAGTCCCTTCCTTTAATTCAATCATTGCACCACAAACAGGGCATTCTGCTTTCATATTACTCCAAAAATTTTTTGCGAAGATAAAAAATATTTTGCGGCTTTGCAATAAAATGATTGTTCAAAAAATCATTTTTTTAATTTTATGCATAATAATGCATAATTATAAATAAAAATTTTTTATAATTTTTCGTCTGAATCGAGTCTTTTAATAATTTCTACTGAATCTATTCCTTCGGCTTGAGCAGAGAAATTTGGGATTATGCGATGACGCAAAACAGGAATTAGAAATGTTCTAACATCATCAATTGAAGGAGTAAATCTTCCTTCCATAACTGCTTTTGTTTTTGCAGCAAGTATTAAATATTGAGATGCGCGCGGACCAGCACCCCAGCTTATCCAATCTTTAATAAATTTATTTGTGCCATCAACAGGGCGTGTTGATTTAACAAACTTAACTGCATATTCAATTACATTATCTGCAACAGGAACTCTTGTTATAAAATCCTGAAAGAAAATTATATCATCGGCATTAAGTATTTTATTTAATTGAGGTTTATAATTACTTGTTGTTTGTTTTATAATTTTTATTTCTTCATCAAAAGCAGGATAGTCGAGCCAGAGATTAAACATAAATCTGTCTAGCTGTGCTTCGGGCAAAGGATATGTTCCTTCTTGTTCAATTGGATTTTGTGTTGCAAGAACAAAAAAAGGTTCTTCAAGTTTATATGTAACTCCTGCAGCTGTAACTTTATGCTCCTGCATTGCTTCAAGAAGAGCTGATTGTGTTTTTGGAGGTGTTCGATTTATTTCATCTGCAAGAATAATATTTGCAAAAATTGGACCTTTGACAAACCTGAAATCTCTCTTTTTTGTTATCGCATCTTCTTCAATAATCTCAGTTCCGGTTATATCACTTGGCATTAAATCAGGAGTAAATTGAATACGACTGAATTTTAAATCGAGCACTTCTGAAAGTGTTTTAATTAAAAGAGTTTTTGCTAAGCCGGGAACTCCAACCAAAAGGCAATGTCCTCTCGACAATAGACTTACTATCAAATTATTAATTATTTCTTCCTGACCAACAATAACTTTTGAAATTTCTTTTTTAATCTCTTTAACAGCTTTGGATAGTTCTTCAACTATTTCGATATCATTTAGATTTTTGTTAATCACTTTAGTCCTTTTAGTTTATTTATAATCTAATTTCCCAATAAATTTTTTCTTTAATTTCATCCATCCATTGTTTATATAGTTTCTGTTTCTTGTAATATTCTGCAAGTCTTTTAATTTCGTTATAATCAAGTTCGAGATTAGCTTTGTGTTGTGGAATTCGTTTTATCAATTTCACTATGTGATATCCATAAGTATTTCTATCAAGTTCCATTCTTTTAGGAAAGCTGATATCTCCTTCTTTCATTTTATAAATCTGGTCAACTATAGATTTATCTAACTGATTAGCTTCGAAAGTGCCGAGAACACCACCAAACTTTGCACTTTCTTTATCATCGCTGTATTTTTTTGCATAGTAATCAAATGTATTTTTGCCTGATATGATGCTGTCTCTTATTTCATTTAAGAATTCTATTGCTTTCAAGTCTGATTCATCATCAGATTTCATTTTAATTAAAATGTGACGGGTATGAATCGATTCACCTCTTCTTTCGAGCATCTGGATTATGTGAAAACCAACAGGAGATTCAACAATACCTGATAATTGATTAGGAGCCAGTGAAAAAGCAGCTGCTTCAAATTCGGGATAGAAGACACCGCGTTTTACAAAGCCAAGATCTCCGCCTTGTGCAGCACTGCCCGGGTCATCAGAATATTTTTTTGCAAGTTCTGCAAAGTCCGCTCCTTTTTTCAAAGAATCAAGAAGTGTTTTTGCAAGGTCGAGTGCTTTTTTTCTTGCTCGTTCTCCAGTTTTAGGATTCTGAAATATATGAGCAATTTCATATTTCTCTGGCACTATACCTAGTGAATCTTTATACATATCAAAAAAATCTTCTACTTCTTTTCTTGATACCTGAACATCCCCAAATTTTTTTTGCTGCAGCATTTGAGCCATAAGATTTTTTCTTGTATCATCTCTTAAAACTCTTTTTATTTTTTCAACTGGCATTCCGTAAACTTGTTCTAATTTTTCTTGAGAGCCATATTGCTGAATAAAATAATTAATCTGATAATCGAGCTGACTTTTAACTTGATCATCCGAAACAACGATGGAATCAAGTTCGGCTTGTGCATACAAAAGTTTTTCTTCAATCATCTGCATCAATACATTTCGGAGCATAACAGAATCTGGTGCAGTCATATTTCTTTGTGCTGCTTCATAATTTGCTCGGAAATCAAGTTCAGATTTTAAAATTATTTCATTGTCAACAACAGCAACAATTTTATCGAGCACCTGCTGTGAATAAACAGAAGTGCATATCAAAAACAACAAAAAAATTTTTTTCATGTTAATTACCTTTTTATTTCAACATCATAATCAGAAATTAATTCTTCAATATAATTCTGAATAAACTCTTTATTTTTTATAACCTGATATCTTTCTTTTACTTTTTCTTTAATCACTTCAAATGGTGGAATAATTCCTTTATTAAATTTTTCTTCGAGTTGCATAACAGCAAATTTATTTTTCTCTGTTTCAATTACAACACTAATTTCTCCTGGCATCATAAATGAAACCATTCTTGATAGAATTGCCGGTTGCAGCTGATAACCATAATACAAATTATCAGTTTCAGAACTTATAATTGAAGAAGTATTTGCAAATGCATTTAATGCTTTATTCCATCCGCTTTCAATCAAAATTGTTCTAAATTTTACAGCATCATCAAAGTTATTAAAGTATATGATGTTAATGCGATATAAATCATCTGCAAGACGAAAATCATCTTTCATTAGTTCATAATAATTTCTAAGCTCATCTTCATCTGGTGAATTAGAATTTTCAGATAATATTTTATTTATAAGAAATGCAGCTGCCAGTTCTTTTTTTGACCTTTCTAAAATTGAATTAAATTCTTTATCCTTGATTATTCCTTCTTCAATTGCTTTTTGATACAAAACTTCTCTTTCAATCCATTCATTAATAAATTGTTCACGAATTTTTGCACTGTTCGATTTTTCACCCAATGCAATTTTTAAATCTTCTTCCGTAAGAACAGCATCTTTAATTCTTACAATTTCATTTGATTTTTTTTCTTCCTTTGAACATCCAAATAAAAGCAACAGAAAGAAAAAAGCTAAATGTAATTTATTGCTTAAATGCTTTGCTAAGTTCATCATAATAATATTTTGGATGATATAAATTTTTTAATCTGTTAATATAAGATTCTTCGAGTCGTTTGCTTTCAAGTTCTTGAAGGATTCCCATAATTTCATTTCGAACTTCAGCAAATGTTTTTAAGCGTGCCGGCTCTCGCTTTGTAAGTTTTAATATTACCCAGTTATTTCCATTTTTGAATGGTTCAGAAATATCACCAATGTTTGCAAGTTTATTTGCTTCGTCAGCAAGTCCATTATCTCCAATCTCTAATAATTCATTTTTAGTGTTACCACGTGCAGATGATTTTTTATTATACTTAGCCATTAAAGAATCAAAATCTGCTCCGTTCTTTGCTTCATTGTAAATTACTTGTGCAAGAGAATCAGAATTAACACTTATTTCTTTGAAAGCAACTCTGTCTTTCCATCTAAAATTTTCTTTATTCTTTTCATAATAATTCATAGCCATTACACTATCGACTTTCACTTTAGACCAGACTTCTTCTTCAAGAATTTTGAAAAGATAAATTCCATTTTCATAGTCTTTGATTAAAGAAGCAAATTCTGGATTGACTTTATCATATTGCATTGCTTTTTCTCTTATTAATAATTCACCAGCATAATCTTCAATTGCTTCGTTTAACATATCTGCACTAATCTTTCTAAAAATATAATCTCCTTTATTTTTCATGAAATTGAATAAAGAATCGCACAATACTTTATTATTATTCAAATTGAAAATCACTCCCATGCCTAATTCGTAATGTATTACACTTTGCGGATAGTCATTAATACTTTTTAATGAATCTGCGTATGAAACAATTCTGTCGAACAAATCTTTTTTAATTTCCAGTTTAGCTTGTTTGATTAAATTTTGTTTCAGATTTGCTAAATCTTTTTTATAACGGAAATTTCTATACATCTTTTCTAATTCATCTTTGCTTTCATCAAAACTTGGAATTGGTTTTTCTTCTGTTAGTTTAATAATGTGATAACCATAAGAAGTTTTAACAATTGGAGAAATTTCTCCCACTTTCAATTTGAATGCTGCATATTCAAATTCTGGGACCATTCGATGACGTTGAAAATATCCTAAGTCTCCTTTGTTTCTTGCACTGTATTTATCATCAGAGTATTCTTTTGCAAGCTCACCGAAGTCTGCCCCTTCCTGAAGTTTTTTCTGAACTTCTAAAATTTTTTGATATGCTTTTAATGTATCTACATTACCGAGAGAATCTCTTGAGCTTGCAAGAATATGTTGAGCACGAATCATATATCTTCTTGGATTTTTTTCAAGAACTTTGATGATGTGATAAGAAAAATTTGATTTTAATAATTGTGGACAAATTTTACCTGGTTCAGTAGAATAAATTGCATCTTCAATTTCTGGAACTACAATATCACCAGCAGTAACATAACCAACATCCCCGCCTTTATCTTTTGAATATGGGTCTTTAGAATATTCTTTAGCGAGTTTTTCAAAGTCTTCTCCATTATTAATTCTTTTGATTAATTCATTTCCGAATTGAATTATTTGCTGTTCATTCATTGAAGAATCAGGTCTAAGCATTATATGAGCGACATGATATTCATATTTTCTTCTTTCATAAAGTTGTTTAATTCCTGGTTTAATTAATTCATCATTGAGATAAAATGTAGTTCCAATGCTTGTTTTATAATCATTCAGTTCTTTTTGCATATCTTCATCGGAATAATAACCTCTCACAAATGCATCGCGGAGTTTCATTCTGTAATTAACATAAAGGTCTAAAAATTTTTTATAATTACTAATCGAATCTTGTTTAGCTTTTTCAACATCACCGGAATTTTTAGCATATGCTTTTTCAAATTCGTCCATGTAAATTTTATTCTTGCCAAATTCAGCAACAACAATTTTGGAATGTTCAACAGCACAGGAAGTAAATAAGAACATAATTACGGGCATCAATAAAAACAATTTTTTAATATGCATAGCTAAATTCCTCCACAATAAATTTATTTTGGTTGTTTTAATGATTCATTCTCAAAAAAGTTTCTTTCATAATTTTAATTTGGAAAAATATTTTATTTTAATAATCATTCACTTTTTGACTTGCTAATCAGAATGCAGAGGAAAAGGTTTAGTATTTCTTTCCCAGAATACACCAAATTCAAAACCCTGAATTTTTTTGTCTTTATCAGCAAGATGCAATCTTTTTTCAGCCAGTGCAGCATAATATTTATCTATTTCAATTCCGACATAATTTCTTCCTAATTTTTTTGCAACAACCGAAGTAGTTCCTGAACCTAAAAATGGGTCAAGCACAATATCATTTTTATTCGTGCTTGCTAAAATAAGTTTTGCAATTAATTTTTCCGGCTTTTGAGTCGGATGAATTGTATTTTCAGGCATAGACCAGAACGGCACTGAAATATCTGTCCAAATATTTGATGGATGAGTTAATCTATAATTTCCTTTGGGAGATTTCAGCCAGTCTTTTGGATTTCCATTCTCATCTGTGTAAGGAGCAATTACTTTTCTCATCAACTTGACAGCATCAATATTAAATGTATATTTATTTGATACTGTACAGAACCAAATATCTTCAGAACTATTTTTCCAGTTGGATTTTGAACCTCTCCCTTTTTCTCTTTCCCAGGTTATTCTATTTCGAATTATAAAATGTTTTTCCAATGCAAGTGGAATTGATATTGAAGTATGCCAGTCGCCGCAAAAATAAATTGTTGCAGTTGGTTTTAATGTTCGTTTTAATTTTATTATAAATTCTTCAATCCAATTTGAATAGTCAAATATTGACTGCTCTTTGAATTTAAGATTATTAAATGATTTATTAAGATTATACGGCGGGTCGATAAAGAGTAAATCAACAAAAGATTCTGGGAGATAATCAAGAGCTGTAAATAAATCTTGGCAAATTGTTTTATTCAATATATCCTTTACTTCAATTTTGTTTTTAAGCTTAATTAATTTTTTTGAATATTTTTTTAATTCATTATCTGTTAATAAAATTGTTCTATTTCTTGGTGCAGCTTTTTTATTCTTCATAAATGAGAATATCAGATTAGTTCAAAAAGAAATTAAATAACAGCAAATTATATTCATATAATTTGGCATGAGCAAGAGTTAATTAATAATTCTAAACAAGCTGCCTTAAACTCATCTTGCGGTTGTACCTGGTGCAACTGAACCATCGATTTCTATTATCTTAACCTTTCCTTCTTCATTTGAATCAACAGCGAGTATCATTCCCTGGGAATCCAAACCAAATAATTTTGCTGGTTTTAAGTTGGCAACAATCAAAACATTTTTCCCGATTAAATCCTCTGGTTCATAGCTTTTTGCTATTCCTGCCACAACTTGTCTTTTCTCATTGCCCAAATCAAGTTGAAGCTTAAGAAGTTTATCGCTTTTCTTAACCTTTTCTGCTTCAATAATTTTTGCAACCTTGAGTTTAATGCGTTTAAATTCTTCAATGGTTATCTCTTCATCTTTTTGAACTTCGGTTTCAACTGCTCCAAGTTTATTAATCTGTTCTTCTATTATTTTATCTTCAATTTTATTAAACAAAATTTCTGGAGGATTAAGTTTATGTCCCTCTGTTAAATTTAATTTTCCTGATTCATTCCATTCACATTTTTCTGCATTCAGCATGTTAAATATTTTTGATGAAGTAAATGGAATAACAGGCTCAAAAATTTCTGCGAGAGTATAAATTGTATTTAAGCAAATGTTAATTGTAGTTGCACATCTTTCTTTATTTTGCTTGATTGTATTCCATGGTTCAGAATCATTAAAATATTTATTTGCAGCTCGAGCAAGATTCATCATTTCGAAGACCGCATCTTTGATTTTAAAATGTTCAATAAGATTTCCAACTTTTTGAGGATATGATTTCAAAAGTTCAATCATGTTTTCATCAATTTGCTCTAATGTTCCAAGTTTAGGAACTTTTCCTTCAAAGTGTTTGAATGCAAATGTAAAAGTTCTATTGATGAAATTACCAAGAATATCAGCAAGTTCGCCGTTATTTCTTGCTTGAAATTCTTTCCAGTAAAAATCTGTATCTTTATTTTCAGGAAGATTAGCTGCAAGAGTATAACGAAGCGGGTCGGGAGGAAATATTTCCAGAAAGTCAATTACATCAATTCCCCAGCCTCGTGATTTTGAAAATTTTTTCCCTTCGAAATTCAAAAATTCATTTGCTGGAACATTTTGAGGAAGTATAAATTTATCTTCATTAAAATCGTTCCATGCCATCAACATTGCAGGAAAAATAATTGTATGAAAAACAACATTATCTTTTCCAATAAATGCAATATACTTTGTGTTTGAATCCTGCCAATATCTTCTCCATAATTCAGGGTCATTTCTTTTTTCAGAAAGTTCTTTGGTTGCAGAAATGTATCCAAGCACAGCTTCGAACCAAACATAAAGAACTTTACCTTCGGCATTTGGGAGCGGAACTTTAATTCCCCAATCCAAATCTCTTGTTACTGCTCTGTCTCTTAAACCTTCACTGAACCAGCCTTTACAATATTGGAGCACATTTTCTTTCCATCCATATTTTTGATTCATTTCATCAATATATTTTTCAAGTCGTTCTTGAAATTTACCTAACGGGAAATACCAGTGAGAAGTTTCTTTGAGAACAGGGGTTTCGCCGCTTATTTTGCTCTTTGGATTTTTTAATTCAGAAGGTTCATAAAGAGAACCACATTTTTCACATTCATCACTTCTTGCTTCTTCATACCCACAGCGGGGGCAGGTTCCTTCTACATATCTATCTGGCAAAAACATTTTAACTTTTTCATCATAAAACTGCATTGATTTTTTTTCTATCAACAATCCATTATCATAATAACATTTAAAAAATTCTTGACCAGTTTTATGATGGATTGGAAGACTTGTTCTTGAATAAATGTCGAAACTCATTCCAAATTTTTCAAAAGCTTTTTTATTGAGTTCATGGTATCTGTCAATAATAACTTTTGGATGAACTTTTTCTTTATCTGCTGTGATTGTAATTGGAACTCCGTGTTCATCAGAACCGCAAATATAAATTACATCGTCGCCGTTAAGTCTTTTGTATCTCACATAGATATCTGCAGGCAAATAAGCTCCGCTTAAATGTCCAAGATGAATATTGCCATTTGCATAAGGGAGTGCAGATGTTACAAGAACTTTTTCTTTAGCCAAGTTTTACTCACTTTTTATTAATAATTGTTGACAAATATAAGAAAATTCTAAATTGGAATACTTAATTGTTTTTAAAATTGAAGTTAGTCAAAATAAATTCTTACTCCAGCAATTATTTTTTATTAATTAGAAAAAGAATTTTAATATTTTTTGCATAAAAAAATTTCCAAAACAGATGAGGGATAATTAAATGAAAAAATTAATGTCAACAATAATATTTGCATTAGTAGATATTGTTTGCTTTGTTCAGGGTGGTGTAATTTTAAGTTATGCTTTGCTTCATTTTCAATATAAAGTAGAAATTGCAAGAGGCGAAGGTTTTACTACTTCAGAATTACAAAATGTTCCAGTTGCAATTGGAGGTTTTTATTATTATTCAGAATCTTATATAAAGATTGCATTAATTGGTGTAGCTTTGATTATCACTGGTTTTTTAATGCGAAGCTGGAGAAAAAGTTTTGAATAATTTTTTATTTGAGCAATGTTCCTTCCAGCATCATATGAGCTACAGAGAAATAAATTATAATTCCAGTAACATCAACAAGAGTTGCTACAAATGGAGCTGAAGATGTAGCTGGGTCAAATCCAAGTTTTTTGAGAATAAAAGGAAGCATTGAACCCATAAGACTGCCCCAGCAAACCACACCAATCAAAGCAGTAGCAACGGTCATCCCAATTAAAAGCCAGTGTTCTCCATAAACACCGCTGACAAGCTGCCATATAGAAATTCTTAGAAATCCTAATATTGCTAAAATTACACCAAGTAATAATCCTGTTAGTATTTCTCTTCTAAAGACAAAGAACCAATCTTTAAGAGAAAGTTCATTTAATGCAAGAGAACGAATAATCAAAGTAGATGCTTGCGAACCAGAATTGCCGCCACTCGAAATTATAAGTGGAACAAACAAAGCAAGAACAACAGCCTGACTAATTTCATTTTCAAAATAGCCCATTGCTGTGGCAGTAAACATTTCACTTATGAATAAAATACTTAGCCAGCCTGCTCTCTTTTTTATCATTTGAAATATTGATGTGTGAGGATAAGGTTCTTCGAATGCCTGAACTGCTGCAATCTTCTGAATGTCTTCTGTAGTTTCTTCTTCTGCTATATCAAGAACATCATCAACAGTTACAATTCCAACCAACACACCAGAACTATCTGTAACAGGTAAAGCAGTTCTATCATACTTTTTAAAAATTTCAATTGCAGATTCCTGATCATCATTTACTTTTAATGAAACAAAATTTCCATCCATTAAATCTCTAATCTTTGTATCTGGTGATGCAAGCAAAATATCTCTAATTCTAATATCATCAATAAGTTTTCCATATTCATCTACAACAAAAAGAATATTCAAAGTTTCTTTATCCTGACCATATTTTCGAATATAATCCAGTGTATCCTGAACAGTCCAATATTCTTTAATGGCAATATAATCAGGCGTCATTAAACGCCCGATACTATTTTCAGGATAGCCTAATAACTGTTGAGCAATTTTTCTTTCATCAAAGGAAAGATAATTTAATAACTGCTTTACAACATTTGGAGGCATTTCCTCAAAAAGTGCGGTTCGGTCATCAGGCGACATCTCATTCAGCAGCTCTGATATTTTTTCATGACCCATTGAGTGAATTAGTTCTACCTGTGTGTCATAATCCAGATATTCAAAAACATCTGCAGCTAATTCTTTGGGAAGTAGTCGAAAAAGCAGAACTCTTTCATCTTCACTTAGTGTTAAAATTAAATCTGCTATGTCTGTTGGAGTCCAATCAATTAAAATTTCCTTAAGCTCAAGGAATTGTTTATTTTGGATTAATTCTTTGATTTCAGGGCTGATTAGCATGCTCAGCATCAGGCACCTCCTTTTTGAGGATGATGTAAAAGGATTGATTAAATTAGATTTGCAAATTTACTATTTAATGTTGAATTCTCAATAAACTTAAAAAATTTCCCAAAAAAAATTTTCTTTATTGAATGAGATTTGTTATTCGATTTATTAATTATTTCTTATCGCTATTTTTTTCTGAAATAATTACAAGTTCAGTTCCTTTTTCATAAGTTCGAATGATTCTTCGTATTCATGCGGCTTGTAATCAAGTTCAACCATTGCTTTCAAAATTATCAAGCCTGATTTTAGCGGGCGGGGTGCCGCTTGATTTAAGTCTTTTGTTAAAACTGGTTTTATTAATTTTTTATTTAAGTCAAAGTAATCTGCAATCTTTAATGTGAAATCATATCGTGAAATAATTTCTTTTCCGGCAATATTATAAATTCCTTCTTTCTTGAATAAAATAATTTTATGAATTGCATCAACAAGGTCATCAATATACGTTGGGTTGTTATACTGGTCAGTTACAATTTTTATTTCCTGCCCTGAACGAAGGGAATTAATAACCCATTTAACAAAATCGGGTCTGCCATATTTTGCAGGGCCATATAAAACATTTGTTCTGATTATTGTGTAGCGAACACCGCTTGTTCTAATTGAATTTTCACCTGCTAATTTTGTTCTCCCATAATAACTGATGGGACATGGTTTATCGTTTTCTGAGTAAGGTCCTTTTTTGCCGTCAAAAATATAATCAGTAGATATATGAATCATGTGCGCATCGATTGTCCATGAATAAAGAGCAATATTTTCAACACCATTAACATTAATTTTCCAGGCTAATTCTCTTTCATTCTCTGCTTTGTCAACATTAGTATAACCAGCAGCATTAATTACAAAATCTGGGAAAAAATTTAGTATAAGTTTTCTTACTTCATTCTTTTTCGTAATATCTACATTTTTATAATCAACCCCTTGAACAAAAGATTCTGGTTCTGCAGATGCGCACATTAATTCATAATTATTTGTGCTGGAAAAATATTCTGCAAGCCTTTGTCCCAACATTCCATTTGACCCAATTATAAGAATTCTTGTTCTAATTAAGTTACCACTTAACATATTCACTCAGCCATTCTTCAATATTGTTTGATGAAACAGATTTTGCAGCAATTTTATTTGCAGTTCTTAAAGAAATTAATAAGTCTTTAGTGCTAAGATATGTATAAAAGAAGACTGAGCCAAAAATATCCCCGCAACCAATTTTATTTTTTGCCACAACTTTTTCTGCAGGGACATACAAACTCTTAACATTTTCATCTTCCACGAAAAAAACTTCTGCACCATTATTTCCTTTTGTAAGAATTAAAATTTTGGGACCACATTTCAAAACATTTTCAATTATAATTTTTTCATCACTGTAATTAAAAATTGTTTTCAGTTCACTTTCGTTGCATTGAATTATATCAATACTTGAAAGCCAATTTTCCACATCAGGAATTTGTCTGAATTCTCGTTTCAAATTTTCATCAACTCCACGAGATAATGTATGAACATCAAAGTAAATTAAGCCAGAAAAATTTTTGCGAATAAACTTTAACTGTTCAATTGAAATATCAAAGCCGGTAATCATGTTTATTAAAATTCCATCAAATATTAACCAATCATTAATTTTATTAATTGTCAACGAAGAAGATATGTTTTTATAAAACTCATCTCGTTCTTTATCTTCATAAATTTTTAGAAATACTTCCGGCATATCATTAAGATGAATGAGATAATCAAGCGAACATTTGGAATATAATTTTTCAAAATATTTTAATACATCTTTATTCATTCCAGTTAGTAAGAAGATTTTATCATTTTCATTTTTCACATACAACATTCCTGCTGCAGAATAAAAAATTCCACCGGGTTTAATTATTTCTCTACCAGCAATTTCTATATGGTCGATAATTGAATGTCCGATTAATAAAATATTCATATTAAAATTGATATATTATGAACTAAAGATTAATAATTTCATGTTTTATTCAAAAATAAGTAAGATTGAATAAAAAGGTTACAAAAAATGAAAATAGGAATTACATGTTACCCAACATATGGAGGAAGTGGAGTAGTAGCAACTGAACTTGGACTTGCTCTTGCTTCGTTAGGGCACCAGGTTCATTTTATTAGTTATGCAATTCCGCACAGATTAACTCACTTTGTTGAAAATGTTTTTTTCCATGAAGTTGAAATAGCAAGCTACCCATTGTTTGAACATTCATTATATGGGCTTTCATTAACAAGCAAGATGCTTGAAGTAATTGAATACGAGCAATTAGATTTGATGCATGTTCATTATGCAATTCCTCATGCTGTAAGTGCTTATCTTGCCAAACAAATCCGTAAAAAAGTAAATAAAGATATAAAGTTTATAACTACACTTCACGGAACTGACATTACACTTATGGGTCTTGAACCTTCATTTATGCCGCTCGTAAAATTCAGTATTGAAGAAAGTGATGGAGTAACTGCTGTATCAAGATTCTTAAAAGAGAAAACTTTGATAAATTTCAATATCAACAAAGAAATTGAAGTTATTTACAATTTCATTGATACAGAAAAGTATAAACCATTCGACAATAAACCTTATCGAGAAAAATTAGCCTCTCAGGGAGAAAAAATTTTAATTCACACATCAAATTTCAGAACAGTTAAAAGAGTTCCTGACACAATAAGAATACTTCAAAAAGTAAAAAAAGAATTGCCGGCAAAATTAGTTCTTGTTGGCGATGGACCTGACAGGTCAGAATGCGAGAGGCTTGCAAGAGAATTGGATTTACAAAAAGATGTAATATTTTTGGGAAAGCAAGATGGATTGCCGGAAATCTTAAATGCTGCAGACATTTTCTTAATGCCCTCACAATCAGAAAGTTTTGGATTATCTGCTCTCGAAGCAATGGCTTGTGGAATTCCAGTTGTAAGTTCTTCTGTAGGCGGCTTACCTGAATTAATAATTCATAATGAAACTGGTTATATTGCAGAAATTGGTGACATTGACCGAATGGCAAAATATGTTATTGATTTACTAACTAATGAAAAGAAATATGCTATATTTTCAAGGAATTCAAGAGAGAGAGCAGTTAAATATTTCGACAAGAATTTAATTGTTCCAAAGTATATCGAATACTACGAAAAAATTCTTAATTCATAAAAATTATAGATGATATACAATAATTATTTAATCTGTGTAATTTCCTTACACTAAGCAAATAATTAGTGACGTTTTAGTTTAAGTAAATAAGTAAGAAACTTTGTTTCGTGTTACAATTTTAATGAAATATTATTTACAAAAGCTGACCAAAAAAATAATTTTCCAATCAAATAATCTTTAAAAATCGATTTATAACAGTGTCATCTGTTTTCTATTTTTTAAATTAGCCAGCTCAGGTTGCAAAATCATACACCAACTGGTCTTCTTCCTATGCTGTAATATGTAAAACCCATATCAATCATTTTATTCAGGTCGAAAATATTTCTTCCATCAAAAATAAGTTTTGATTTAAGCATGGATTTTATTTTATCAAAATCTGGATTTCTAAATTCATTCCATTCAGTTAATATAAGAAGAGCATCAGCATTTTCTAATACTTTATATTGTTCATCTAAATATTCAAGAATATTGCCGAGATAATATTTAGCATTTTCAGCTGCAGCAGGGTCATAACCTTTTACTTTTGCGCCTAGTTCTACAAGCTTTTTAATTATTGCAATTGATGGGGCTTCGCGCATATCATCTGTATTTGGTTTGAATGCAAGTCCCCACACACCAAAAGTTTTTCCTTTGATATCATTATTAAAATGACTTAGAATTTTTTTAACAAGAATTAGTTTTTGATTATTATTTACTTCGTCAACAACTTTCAAAATTTTTATTGGAGAACCTTTTTCTTCCGAAGTTTTTATTAACGCTTTCACATCTTTAGGAAAACACGAACCACCATAACCAATACCAGGGAAAAGAAATCTTTTTCCGATTCTTGAATCGGCACCCATTGCTTTACGAACTAAATCTACATTTGCTCCTACAGCTTCGCAGAAATTAGCTATTTCATTCATGAAAGTAATTCTCATTGCTAAATATGAATTTGCAGCATACTTTGTAACTTCTGCACTCTCAGGGTCCATATCATAAATTGGATTACCCTGACGAACAAATGGTTCATAAAGTTCATGAAGTTTTTCAAAAACTTTTTGGCTTCTTGCACCAATTACAATTCTATCAGGTTTCATAAAATCATCTACAGCAAAACCTTCTCGCAAAAATTCTGGATTTGAAACTACTTCAAAATTTTTCAGTCCATATTTTTGTAAAATTTTTGTTACTTCATTAGAAGTACCAACTGGAACTGTGCTTTTGTTGACAATAATCTTAAAGTCTTCTGAATTTTCTTCTTTCAAAATCTTACCAATCTCTTCAGCAACTCCAAAAACATATTTCAAATCGGCTGAACCATCATCATCCTGTGGCGTTGGCAAACATAAAAATATTACTTCAGATTCAAGAACAGCTCTTCTTAAATCATCTGTAAAAATTAATCTTTGTTTTTCAATATTTCGATGAAATAGAATTTCTAAACCTGGTTCATAAATTGGTAAGATATTATTTTTTAGTTTCTCCAGTTTTTCTTGATTATTATCAACACAAATTACTCTGTTCCCCATTTCTGCGAAACATGTTCCACTGACTAATCCAACATAGCCAGTTCCAATTACAGAAAGTTCCATTGATTTTTCCCTCTAATTTATTTTACTTGTTGTTTGTCAGAATTAAATAAAAAATCTTTGCCGATATCCTTAAATCTTTTTAATGATAAATCTTTTTCAGAAACAATAGGATTTTCAACATTCCAGTTGATGTTCAAATCAGAATCGTTATATAAAATCCCTCTTTCAAAATCCTTATTATAAAATTGAGTGCATTTATAACAAAAAATTGCTTCATCAGATAAAACAGAAAAACCATGTGCAAATCCGGGTGGTATCCACAGCTGAAATTTATTTTCGTCGCTCAGTTCACAGGAAAAATATTTTCCAAAAGTTGGCGAACCAAAACGTATATCAACAGCAACATCTAAAACTTTTCCTTTTATTACAAAACACAATTTGCCTTGAGCAAAATTTTGAATCTGATAATGAAGCCCGCGAATTGTTCCCTTTTTTGATTTTGAAATATTATCCTGAACAAAATTATAATTAATGCCAAGCTCTGAATATTTTTTTTGATTAAATGATTCAAAGAAAAAACCTCTGTCGTCAAAGTAAACATCAGGTTTAATAATTAATAAACCATCGATGAAAGTTTTTTCAGCTGTCAATTTATCCTCTCAAAATTTAGGATTAAGATGCCATCGCCAAGCAGATTCAAGAATTTCTTCAATCGTGTATTTTGGCGACCAGCCTAAAAGTTCTTTAGCTTTTTTATTATCTGCAACAAGAACTGCAGGGTCGCCCGCTCTTCTTGATGTAATTTCATATGGAATTTTCTTTCCAGTAATTTGCTCGGATTTTTTAATTATTTCTAAAACAGAATTTCCAGTACCTGTCCCCAAATTAATTATTGTAGATTCCTTACCACTGTTCAAATATTCCAGAGCTTTGAGATGTGCATCAGCCAAATCCATTACATGGATATAATCACGAATACATGTTCCATCTTGAGTATCATAATCATTTCCATAGACAAATAACTTTTCTCTTTTTTGTAATGCAGTATAAAGAACAAGAGGAATTAAATGAGTTTCTGGATTATGACTTTCCCCAATTTCACCACTTAAATGCGCCCCTGCAGCATTGAAATATCTTAATGCAACATACTTTAATCCATAAGCTGTATCAAAATCTTTTAACATCGTTTCAATCATAAGTTTTGTGTTTGCATATGGATTTATAGGTTTTGAAGATTCTTTTTCTGAAATTGGAATCATCAATGGATTTCCATAAATCGAACAAGTTGAAGAGAAAACAAATTTTTTAATGTCACAATTAACTACTGCTTTAATTAAATTATAACTTCCAACAACATTATTCATATAATAAAGCTCAGGGTTTTCAACAGATTCGCCGACATAAGCTAAAGCTGCAAAGTGAACTACAGCTTCAGGTTTATGTTTTTTGATTACTTCTAATAATTTTTCATATTCAAGCAAATCAACAATTTCAAGTGGAACATTAGGAGGTACAGCTTCTTTATGTCCACGAAATAAATTATCTATCACAATTGGTTCATGATTATATTCACATAATAATTTTACGAAATGAGAACCAATGTAACCTGCACCGCCAGTAACGAGTATCTTCATAATTTTATCAAAATTTTTTTTGTAAAAATACGAAATAAAAATTTTGTAAATAAACTATCAGAAGAAATTTCTTAAAATGACTTTCTTAAAAAAATTTCACTTTCGAAAAATTTTTATTGAACAAACCAAGTTATAGCATTAATTTTCATAATAAAAAAGTGAGGGATAGAAAATGGCAAAGCTTCCCAAACGATTTGAAAGATTCCTGAAAGAATTTCCAGATATTGCAGTAGCCTATGAAAATTTAGGTGCTGCTGTTCATGAATCCGGTCCTCTTGATGAAAAAACACGAATATTAATTAAACTGGCAATTTCAATTGGTGCAAGAATGGAAGGAGCTGTGCATGCTCAGGTTCGCAAAGCTTTAAAAGCAAAAATTAAAAAAGAAGAAATTCGGCAAACTGCAATGCTTGCAATTCCTACAATTGGATTCCCAGCCGCAATGGCAGCATTAAGCTGGATTGATGATTTATTAGACAAAAAAGGAGGAAAATAATTATTGGAAGAAACTACACTTCGTTTTCATTATAAACTTTATATTGATACAAAAAGATTTACCGCACTATGGGCTTTCAGCGAAGCTGTATTTGGAGGCATGCTCGCAATACTAAAAGTTCCATTCTCTGGAATGCTTTTAAGTGGTGCAGCAACAGTTTTCATTTCATTAATCGGCAGATATTCAGAAAATAAATCAGAAATACTTCGTTCAACTTTGCTTGTTATTCTTGTTAAAGCAGTCGTTACTCCCTACAGTTCATTAAGTTCTTACTTCGCTGTTGCATTACAGGGATTAATGGGTTATGTATTTTTTAAATACATTAAAAACATAAAATTGAGCAGCATACTTCTTGGATTTTTCTCAGAAACATTTTCTGCAGTTCAAAGAGTTCTTGTTTTAACAATTCTATTTGGAGTTACATTCTGGGAAGCAATTGATTCTTTTACTCATTTTATTTTCAATCAAATAGGTGTTGAAAAATATTTTTATCCTTTCAGCTTGAGCATTTTCTCAATTATGCTCTACATCAGCATTCACATGATAGCTGGAATTTATGTTGGGTCAAAAGTAGTTAAAATCCCAGAATGGATAGAAAACAGAACTGATTTAGTTTATCCGCTTTATTCATCTTTTTATTATAAAATGGATGCATTCAAATTAAATCTGAAAAACAAAAAGAAAAAGAGATGGTGGAAAAAACCAAGTGGAATTGTAATCATAATATTTTCTATTGTGTATATGATTTTATCTTTTTACTCAAAAGAACTTGGACCCTACAAAGCAATCGAAATTCTAATGATGTTAATTCGTTCTATGTTAATTACTTTCATATGGTTTGTGTTTGTTTCACCTTTTATAGAAAGAAGGCTAAGCAAATTCCTCGAAAAAAATAAATTCGACCATGCACCTGAGATTAATAAAATTATTGTTCTCTTCCCAAGCATAAAAAGACTTATTAACTACACATGGTTTATGTCGCAGGGTTATCTTGGAGTTTTTAGATTAGTAAAATTTTTCTCTGATACTATTGCATTATTACTTTCTGCAGAAATTAATGAAGAACAGGATTTATATCATAACTGGATTGAGTAAATCCGGCAAAACAACAAGTTTAATGAGCTGGACAGCATCTCAAAAAAATATTGATGGAATTCTTCAACCTGTAATTGAAGAAAAACGCTTTTTCTATCATATCTCATCAAGAACTCTATTTCAATTGGAAAGTGAGGATGATGTCAATTCTATTAAAGTAGGAAGATATAAATTTAGATTAGAAGCTTTTAACTGGGCAAACGAAAAATTAATTAATTGTATTGGAAAAAATTTAGAATGGATAGTTGTTGATGAAATTGGCTTACTCGAACTCAATGGAGAAGGTCTGCACTCATCTGTAAAAAAACTTTTATCATCAACTTTAAATGAAAAATTAATTTTTGTTGTTCGAGAATCACTGCTTCAACAAGTTCTTGATTATTATAAAATTGACAATTATGAAACTATGAAGTTACAATACAATTCTTTTTAATTTTGCAAAAGAAAAAATTCACAAGAATAAAAATGAAAAAAACATTTGTACTCTTTTTGTTAATCTTAACACCAAATTTAATCTTCGGCAAAAATCAAAATAACTTTTATAGAATTTACAATTTAGGCATTAATAATGATGTTGTAATTGAATTGATAAGTAAGGAACTAAAATCAAATTTAAAATTCAGTCCGATTGATAAACTTGATAAAGGCAGTATTTTCTTTGAAACATCTGAAGGGAAAAAATATTTAAGAGGAAGCCCTGAAAAAATAATTGAAAGTAAAAATTCAATTAAAGCTACATGGAAAATTGATAATCATTTAATCACAATTACATTAAAAAAAGAAAAAAACAATTTTAAGATTCAGTTCAATGCAGATAAAAATGATGACATAATAAAATGGGGATTTAACTTAGATGCGACTGAAGATGAATATTTCACAGGTTTATTTGAACGAGTAGTTGATGGAAATCAAAAAGAATCTTGGAAAGAAGGAATTCAAGAAGCCCTAAATTTGAGAGGACAATCTGTAGAAATGATAATTAAACCGACACTCTCACTTTATACGCCATTCTATATTTCATCAAGAGGTTATGGATTATTTGTTGAGGGAACCTGGCCTGGATATTATGACTTTTGCAAAGAAGCCGAAAATTTTGTTCAAATAGAATTCGAAGGGCAATCGTTAAGCTTTATAATTTATACATCAAAAAATCCAGCAGCAATTGTAAAGGCTCATACACTTAATGTTGGTCCTCCAATTCTTCCTCCCAAGTGGGCATTTCTGCCATATAGATGGAGAGATAATCATACTAATCTGAAAAAATATTACGACAGCACAGAAGTAACTGCACCATACAACAGCATGCTCGTAGAAGATATTTTAATGATGAAAGCACTCGATATTCCTTTTGGAGTTTACTGGGTTGACAGACCATGGGCAAAAGGTGAAGAAGGTTATGAAGATTTTGAATGGGACGAAAATCGTTTCCCAAATGCAGAGAAAATGATTAAATGGCTCGAGAAAAAGAATATAAAATTTTTATTGTGGATTGCACCATGGGTTCGTGGTAAAATGGCAGAAGAAGCAAAAGTAAATGGTTACGAACTTCCGGCTAAAATTAATACTCCAAGAGTATTGATTGATTTTACAAACCCAGATGCAGTTAAATGGTGGCAAGAAAAAGGTCTTTCAAAAGTTCTAAAACAAGGTGTCAAAGGTTTCAAACTTGACCGTGGAGAAGAGATTGTTCCTGAAACAAGAGATATCAAAGTTTTTAATGGAAAAACTGCAAGAGAAAATCGTAATGATTATGTTGTTCAATATGTCAAAGCAACTCATGACATAATAAAAAAATTTTATGGGTATGATTTTGTTTTGTTCCCAAGAGCGGGATACACAGGAAGTACAAAATATAGTGCATTCTGGGGCGGCGATATTGCATCACCACCAGAAGGATTAAGATGTGCCATAATTGCTCAGCAAAGAGCTTCAATAATTGGATTTCCAATATGGGGTTCGGATACAGGCGGATACTGGCAGGGCGATTTAGACCGTGAAGTATTGGCTCGATGGCTTGCATTCAGCTGCTTCAGTCCAATTATGGAAGTTGGACCAACGGAAGACCGCGGTTTGTGGGATATGAAAAAAGAACCACATTATGATGTCGAACTTTTAGCTGTTTGGAGATTATATTCAAAACTTCATGAAAAATTAGCTGACTATTTGTATTCATTAGCTAAAGAATCACATAAAACTGGAATGCCAATTGTACGACCTTTATTTCTAATTTATCCAGAACAAAAAGAATCATGGAATGAATGGCAAACATATTTGTACGGTTCGGATATTCTTGTTTCTGCAATTTGGCAAAAGAATCAAACATCACAAAAAGTTTATTTGCCTGCTGGAGAAGATTGGATTGATGCATGGTCTCCAGAAAAAATTTATAAAGGCGGACAATTCATTGAAGTAAATACACCTCTTCATAAAATTCCAATCTTTATCAAAAAAGGTTCAAAAATTAATCTCGGTGATTTGAATAAACTTTATGAAGAATCTTTAAATATTGTGAAGAACAAACCTGATTTGAAAAAATTACAGGAAGTGGAAAAGTGGTGATTTGTGGATTGCAAGATTACAAGATTGAAAGATTGCAGGATTACAAAATTGTTGGAAGCATTCCTCATAGAACAATATTGCATAGTTCAATGATTTCAGAATTGAAAGATTGATTTGCAAAAAAATTTTTTGAATTAGAATTTGCTTTCTATATCATTAAAATAAAATTACTTTTCTAAAATCGAAAAGTTCTTCCTGCTTTCATAAATGTTTTTATATTTTCGATTGGCACCTCTTGAGGTAAATCGCAACCCGTGCTTAAAATAAAATTAGGATAATCTTTCATTACGTCAAGTAAATCAGTTACTTCTTTCATAACTTCTTCTGATGAGCCAGTTAAAATTTTTCCGGTTGGACAAATATTTCCAATTACAATAACATCTTCAGGAATTTTCTCAGCTATTGATACAATATCTACTCCAGCTTCTTTTGAATCAATGCTTAATGCATTTACATTTGCTTCGCACATTTTTCCAATCAAATGCATGGAATTCCCACAAACATGATACACAACCGATACATTAGTATCTTGACATAACTTGCAAATTTTACTAACATAACTCTTCGAAAATTTATCGAAGTTATCAGGACTTAACATAACTGCACTTGGCTCAAGTACACAAATAATTTGTGCACCTGCTGAGATTAAAAGTCTTGTATAATCTAAAATCTTTTCTATTACAACATCACAAACTTCTGTAAGGAACTCAGGATTAGTTATAGAATAAAGAGCTGCATTCGTAGCTCCCAATAAAAGTCCTGCTAAAGTATAAGGACCTGTTACATAAGCTCCTTTTAAAATTTCTTCTGGCAGCAAAATATTCATCAATTTAACTGTCTCAACATATCCAAGTAATCTTGTATCATAACGTATATCTATATTCCGCAATTTTATTAAATCATCATATTTAATTTCATCAGTAACAACGGTAGCAGATTCATTAATTGGGAAAATTGTATATCTTCCAAGTGCATTTGCTTCAACAGATAAATCCATCAATGTGAATACTGCATCTGGGTTAAATGTATCAACATTGGCTTTGATTACTTTGAAATGTTCATAATAATTTTGCTGAGCAAGTTTTATTGTGGAATTAATAAGTTTTAATCCAGGGAATCCAACAAGCGGTGCAACCAATCTTTTCTTTTCTTGATTAGCTTTCTGAAGATATTGCAAAAGAATTTTTTCTTTCATATTCATTTCAAAATTTTGTTATCACTTTTGTAAAATCATTTTCTTTGCATCTGTGAAATTGTGTGTTAAAATTCTATAAATATAAATTCCTGATGAAAGATTCTTTGCATCAAATACAACTTCATGATATCCAGCAGAAATTTCTTTATCAATAATTGTTTCGATTTCACGTCCAGCAATATCATAAACTTTCAGATTAACGAAATCATTTTTCGGTAAATAAAATCCTATTCTTGTTGAAGGATTAAATGGATTTGGGAAATTCGGCATTAATTGATATTCGGTTAATAACGGAAGATTGATTTCATGTTCTACAGAAGTTATCAAATCTTTTCCATCCCCAACAATTTCAATTTCATTAATATTATTAATTCCCATTCCTTTTTGATTTAACATATAAAGATAATTATCGCATTCACTGCCTGAAGGCAGAACCAATTTTGGATTTGATGGATTACGCCCCATAATTGAAGCTCCAACACTATCAACAGCCACTGCATCTTTCCCTGCAATTAAAACATTATATTGCGCTGGTTGAAATGTTGGATTCCATACACCTTCGCCGCCAATTGCATTTTTAATTCCATCAATAATTGAAAGATGAATTGGACAAGCTAAATACAAATCACTTATTGATTTTGGCAGATGAGTATTTGAAGGACCTCCTTCTTGATGCAATGCACCTCTTCGACCATTATCATTTGGAAGCACATATAATTGTTTTGGAACAATTCCAACATGATTTTTAATTGCACCTGTAAAACCTGCTTCGTAATGATGTTTTAATTTTGGAATTGATACAAATAAATCAACCTCATTAAGTATTTGATTGAACTTGAACGACTTATAAAAGAAATTATTTTCACCAACAGATTTTTCAATAAAAGCAGGATAAGGGTCAGGTTTATTTAAATCAATAAAATTAACTCCAAGATTATCTTTAATTTCCTTATATCCAAAATTGTTGAACGAAGCATCATCCCAAAGAGCTTCAACAATAAAAATATCTTTTGGATTTACACCAGAATCAATAATCAATTCAATTGCTGCGCGCATTACTTCGGGATGAGTCCACATTGCCTCTTGAATAGAATATCCCTTCAGCTTTGAACTGAAAGAGGAACCCGAACCACCTGTTAGATTAATTTTAATTGCAACTCGTTTTCCATTATAAAATAAATCTTTAATTCCATCAATCTGCTCAAACAAATATTGAACTTTTTGTTTAACATAATTTCTATCATAACTATTAGCTTTTGTTACAGCAACTTTTGCTTTGAATTCATTAGGAGAAAAAATTGATTTTGCAAATGAATTTTTCGATAAAATGGATGGAGCCAACATCAAACCTGTCGATGCAATTCCTACTGATTTAATAAATTCTCTTCTTGTAAAACCTTTTTGATTTTTCATTTTTAAGTTCCTTTGTTTAATAAATAATTTTTCTTAAAACTTCTTTGTTTATTTTCACAATCAACTTTCATTTAATAGTTTTTGCTTTCATCATAACAAGGACACAATACCTTCAACTTTAATTTTCCATTTGCCATTTTTTGGAAAACCTGGGGCAAAAATTTTTGGTGCTCCTTCCCAACCCGCAGCCATCATTGCAATTGCTGTCAGCAATCCTCCATTGCCTGGAAGATAAATTGGAAGTCTTTCATCTTGATAATTATGACCGTTGACCAGATAAGAATTTTTTTGAACATTCATCATCAAGGCATCAACAGCCAATTCTGGTTCACCAATTCTTGCTGCTGTCATTGCAATCATTGGATAATCCCAGCCCCATGTTTCATTCCAATTCCAAGTTTCCAGAACTTTTTTGAGTGTGTTACGCATAATTTCTTTGTCAACATTTTCATTTGGCAACATCCCATACGAAGCTAATAAAGTTGGATGGTCATTTCTATTAAATTTATCTTCAAAAGTATTCATAGCATTTTCTGCATTTTGATATAATCCATCTTTGACTGGCAGTTTTGATAAATGTTCTATCACATGCTGCCATTTTTCATTTTGTTTTAATCCTAATCTTTCCCTCCACATTTGAGCAGTTTTTAATCCAAATAACCAATATGATAATTCAAAAGCTGGATTAATGCTTTCATTTGGTTTATAAATTTCCTGTGCAGGAATTAATGGAGGTCCTAAAACATATCTATTATTTTTTTCATCCCAATGGGCAAAAGAAGAAAGAAATTCAGCAGTTTCAAAAACAAGATTTTTATACTTATGAAGTATTGAATCGTTTTTATAATACTTGTATAAAAGTTCTGCAAAATAAATTATATGAGGCTGTTGCCAAATTAAAAATACACCAACTTTAGATGGACTTTCCCTTCCATCAATTGAAACCATTTTGTGCCAGCGAACGCCATTAAATCCTTGAAGTTGTGCTGTCTTTTGAGCAAGAGGTAAAATTTTTTGATACCATTCTAATTTACTTTCGAGGAATTCGGGTTTGCCCCACAATACAAAATGAACTAAATGCCACCACGCCATTTCAAGATGAAATTTTCCATACCAGCTATTGAATGTTAATCCAGTTTCTTGAGGAGGATAAATTCCCCCACATTGAATTGCAGTTAAATATCTTGATAAAATTATTCTCCTTTCCAATTCAAAAGAACGTGAATCGGTGCACTCAGAAAAATCAATTGCGCCTCCAGTTTCCCAGAAATTTCTCCAATATTTTTTTGAAGCATTTATTGTTTCAAAAACATCCGGCAATTTTTCATTATTAATTTTTTGAGAAAAGAGAACTGTAAACTCAAATGCATCTTTGGAATTAATATTCAATAAAAAATTATGTTTAGATTTTCGTACTAATTGAGCATTATTCCATTTTATTAAGACATAATAAATTGTTGAATCTAAGG
This sequence comes from Rosettibacter sp. KY25, assembly GCF_057554405.1. Classification (NCBI taxonomy): domain Bacteria; kingdom Pseudomonadati; phylum Ignavibacteriota; class Ignavibacteria; order Ignavibacteriales; family Melioribacteraceae; genus Rosettibacter; species Rosettibacter sp. KY25. The sequence goes on from NZ_BAAJAO010000001.1 coordinate 195,622, forward strand.
TTCTTTTAATTAATGCACTTTTTGAATCACTCACGATTATTTCAGAATTATGTTTTTCTTCGCTTTCCCAGTCAGATGCATTTTTTCCCCACTTAGTTGAACCATAAGGGAAAGCAAATTCAATTGATGTTTTGTTTTCTTTAAGAAAATCAGATTTTATTCTTACAGCAATTAAATCTAATTGAGGATGAGAAATAGTTTCTATAAAAAATTTTTTATTGTTTACTTCGAATGAACTTTTAATAATTCCTTCCCAAATATCTTCTTCCTGATGAATATTTTTTATCTGAGAGATTTTAACTTCGGAAAAATCCGGATTAAAAATTTTCAAACCAATTCTTGCTAAATTTAATCGATGCGGATTAGCTCTTAACCATTCACCTGCTTTAGAATTCTGATTAGATGCAAAAGGAATTTTTCTTCCATAATAATCATAATATTCAAAAGTATCTTCCAGTTTATAATTTTCATTTGGGATTGAATGCCATCCCCATTCACTCATTGTGCATAATGGAATTCCATTTTCATAAAATTCAGGAAAAGATTGCAAGCCCGTAAAGTCTGTTGTAAAAGCGAATTTACCATTGCCTACAGTATATGGAGAAAGTGAATCAGCTTTTGTAATTACTGGAATATGCCGATGGACAACGGCATATCTATCAATCTTATTTTGTCCTGAAACAACTTCAGAAAACAAAATCAAAATTATGAATATGAATTTGTTCAATTTCATCTAATCAATACCATCTTTTTAGTTTCAGAGAATTTATTCCCTGCAGATATTTGATAAAAGTAAATCCCGCTCGATAAATTTTCTGCATTCAAAGAAATTTGATAAGTGTTGGCAGTTTGATATTCATTAATTAGAGTATCTATTTCTCGCCCAAGTTCATCATACAAAATCAATTTCACATGTGCTGGTTCATTAATGGAATAAGAAATAATCGTTTCGGAATTAAATGGATTTGGATAGTTGTAATTAAGCTGAAAAGATTTCTTTTCATCAAAGTTTTTTTCTTTAATGTCTGTATAAATATTTTTTACTCTGTAGACTGCAGTTCCTGAAGTTACAAACAAAGTTTTACCATCTTCACCAAAACAGCAATTAGTTGTTTGTCCCGGAATTGGGATTGTATCGACAACACTTCCATTTGGATTAAAAACCCAAATTCCAATTGGTCCTGCTTCGAAGATGAATCCAAATTTATCTACTTTCATTCCATCTGCATAACCTTGAGGAGGTATAAATGCAAATCTTTTTTTGTTAGCAATAACAGAATCATTCACCACATCCCATACGTAAATTACACGAGCTTCTGAATCGCTCACATATAATTTTTTTTCATCTGGTGAAAATGCAATTCCATTGGGTCTGAACAAAGTTTTATCAAGTAATTGTAAATTGCCGGAAGGACTAATTCTATAAATTCCATAAAAGTGAAGTTCTTCCTGATTTGAATTAATTCCATAAGGCGGATCAGTAAAGAAAATTGAACCATCAGATTTTACAGCAATATCATTAGGACTATTTAATCTCTTCCCTTCAAAATGCGTTGCAAGAGAAGTTAGTGTTCCATTTTTTTCTAATCTTGCAATCTGACGCAATCCATGCTGAGCCAGCAGCAAATTTCCATTTTTATCCAGTGCAAGTCCATTTGAATTTCCTGATGGTTTTAAGAATATCGAAACACCCGAATCAGGTTTCCAACGATAAACTGTATTTGCCGGAATGTCACTGAATAATAATGCATCATCTTTCCAGACAGGTCCTTCTACAAATTGAAATCCATCTGCAATTTTTTCAACTATAATTCCTTTGGAATTAATTGTTTGACTAAAAATTTTATGAGATTGAATTATTAACAACAAACTCAAAAAAAATTGTAATGATTTCATTTTCATAATGCCTTCATTATTTGTTAAAAATTATAATTGAATTCATATAACGATTCCATTACTGTTAATCATAAAAAATTATTTTAGAACTTATCTGCTTTCGTTTGAAAAAATTTTTGATTTTCAAACGGTTCAATAATTTTTTACTGTCTCTATAAATGTAAGAATATTATCTGTTGAAACACCTGGAGGCATTCCTCCACCACAAGATATTATTACTCTTGAATAATCATTAAGCGAATTAATTAAATCCTCAGTAGCTTTCTTAACATCATCTTGAGTTCCATTGGCAAGTACATCTCTTGGAGGAATATTTCCAACAAGTGTAATTTTATTTTGAGTAAGTTCTTTCAATTCATTCAATGTAACATCGAAGCCCATATTAAAAAGATTAATTCCCATTTCAGGAAGAAATGGAGCCGATACTTTACACGGCGCATCATTATGCAAGAATTTAACAGACACATCTTCATTGAATAATTCTTTGAAATAAGGAAGTCCAAATTCTCTAAATTCATTTTCACCCATGAAACCAATTATATCATCAAGCAAAAAGATTCCATCTATAGTTGGAAAAGTTTCCATTTGAAGATGAAGCCAGTCTTTCAAATAATCAGTAATTTTTCTTAAAAGAAGATGAGCTTTATCAGGCTGCATCATCATTGTTGTAAGAAATTCGGTTGAGCCCATTAAATAACTTGCAATATTTAGAGGACCACGAGCAACAGCAAAACGAATTTTGTGTCCTGCATCTTCAATTCTTGGCTGCATAATTTTTAATCTGTTTAACATAAATGGCAATAAACCATCTGTAGCTGGATTAGGCTTTTCGATTAAATCAATATCATCTGCTGAACGAATTATTTTGTGTGCGAAAGGAAACTCATCAGGCGGAAAAGTGCATTTAACACCAAATGCAGAAGGCTCTGTGCACATTCCGAATTCAGACCAGAATCCTGGCAAAAACATTACATCAGGAAAATTGTTAATGGCTTTTAAATTTGCTTTGAACCAGAGTTCTTCACTCGAAAAGTATTCAATAATTTTAATTCCATACCAATTGGGCAACCATGGACTATCAATAATAAATGCCATAGGCAAGGGCCTAATAATTTCTCCATTAATTACTCTTTTTAATATTTCCCATTGTTGGTCTGTCATTTTTTTTCTCCTAATTTCTTATATCTATTTTTTATTAATCATTTATATCATCAACTAATATACAACAAACATATAATTGAATTTTATTCCCAAGCCAATAAAGAAAACTGTTATAATTAAAAATTCATATCAAATCAATGTAAGGAATCCAAAAACCAATTCTTTATTTCAAAGAAATTTTTTATTTCAAAAAGAGATTCTTCGCTTTGATCAAAATGACTCAATTGTTCTTCCTGTTATTCTGAGTCCGCAAAGCGAGAGGAAGAATCTAAATTCCACAATTACAATTTCAAAGAGATTCTTTATTACAATAAAAGTAAGTATATATTTTAAGTCATTAATTTTTTCTTGAATTTCATTTTAATTCTATAAGTGCAATCTTTGACTCCGCATTTATCGCATAAGTATTCTTTCCATTGTGCATTTTTACCAATGCCAATTATTCCGCTTATTGATTTCATTGGAATCATCAAAGCAGAATCTGTTAATTTTATTTCACAAAAATTTTTGGGCAAAAGGGAAAAAAGTTTATGCTGTTCAGAAACAGACCAATTACAATAACCAGGACTATATCGATTAGTAACTTTCAGCCCCAGTGTTTTCATTTTTTCTTTCAGGTAGTCATGCAAAATATCAGTTACGTTTTCAACTTCTTCTGATGCAGTAATATCAGCCAGATAGCTTAAAAGAATTTCCCCCTTTTCATTTAATTCTTTAATCCAATTTTCTATTTCCCTTCCGATAGTTGAAACAAATATTGCAACTTTTTCAATCTTGTTTAATTGTGATTTAACAATTTTTTCAGTTTTAAAAAAAATATTTGAGATGATTATTCCATCTTTACTTTCTGAAGATTCATAATCAAGAATTTTATATCCTGCTCTTATTTGTAATTTCTTTTTCGATTCATAAATAATTTCATCGAGAAATTTGTCAAAATGTTCTGGCAAATTATTGTAACCAAGAATATCAACAATTTGATTTTTCTTAATAGTAATTAATTCTGGATTTATCAAAAGTTCGAAAGTATTATTGTCTATTTCTCTTTCAATAATCATTCAAGATTCCTGATAACATTAGCAATTGCTGAAATATGTGCAGGAGTAGTTCCACAGCATCCGCCAATAATATTTGCACCACTTTCAATTAAAAGCTGTACTTTAGATGCCATATATTCTGGAGATTCAGGAAAAATTGTAATTCCATCTTTATAAATTGGTTTGCCTGCATTTGCATGAACAAGTATTGGGATTGAAGAATCAACGTTTCTAATTTCTTTTACTATTTCTATCATTTGGTCGAATCCGTTGCCACAATTTGTCCCAATAATATCTGCACCAGCTTCTTTGATAACTGATGCCATCAAAGAAGGAGTTACACCCATCATTGTTTTATAATCGCCAGTTAAAGTTTTTTCAAAAGTAAATGTGCAGATTACATCAAGATTGGTAGATTCTTTTGCAGCTTTGACTGCAATTCTTGCTTCATCAAGGTCGGACATAGTTTCAATAAGAATTGCATCAACTCCGCCTTCTTTCAATGCTTTTGATTGAATTGCAAAGCCCTCATAAAGTTCTGATTCAGAAACTTCTCCCATCATCAATAAAACTCCAGTTGGACCCATTGACCCAAGAACAAAATGATTATCGCCTGCTGCTCTTCTTGAAATTTGAGCAGCTTTAAAATTTAATTCTGCTGCTCTGTTTTCCAATCCATAATGTTTTAATTTAGTTGGGCTTCCTCCAAAGCTGTTTGTTAAAATCATATCTGCACCAGCATCAATGTAACTTTTAGCAATTGCAAATACATCTTCCTCATGAGTTACATTCCAGAGCTCTGGACATTCACCTGGTTGAAGTCCCTTGCTCTGAAGAAATGTTCCCCAAGCTCCATCAGAAATTAAAATTTTCCCTTTTGATACAACATCAATTAATGATTTCATAAACTATTTCCTTTTTTATCATCTTGTGTTATTCTATCTTTTCTTTCTTACAGTTTTAAAACAAAAACTAAGAACACGAATTAAGATTCTTCACATAGTTCAGTATAATTATGTTATTTTTCTTACTTATGAAGTCTGCCAAATGCAGTCGAAACAATTTTTTGTAAAGAGCAAGAGCTATTAACAAGAATATGACTTATTATTTAATCTGCTTTTTCATCAATTTATTTTTAATCTTTCCAGAAAGTCTACAGCACTTTGAGGATTAGGGCCATAAGCATCTGCCCCCATTTTTTCTGCTGCTTCTTCTGTCAATGGTGCACCGCCTACAATTACTTTAACATCAGGAAAATGTTGTTTAATTTCTTTAACAGTAACAGCCATATTTTGCATTGTTGTAGTAAGTAAAGCACTCAACCCAACTGCAGAACCAGGATTTTGTTTTATTGCATCAAGAAATTTTGTTGATTTAACATCAACACCTAAATCAATCACATCATAACCATTTCCTTCGACAACCATGCTGACAAGATTTTTTCCGATATCATGCAAATCACCTGCAACAGTTCCAATAATAAATTTTCCTTTCTTTTCAACAATGCCTTTTTGAAAATAAGGTTTGAGATGATTCATAACAGCCTGCATTGCTTTTGCAGCCATCAATAATTCAGGTACAAAAACTTCGTTACGACTAAATTTATCACCAATTCTCTTCATGCCTTCGTTGCATGCATTAAGAATATCATTGGGCTGCAACCCTGCTTCAAGAGCTTTGATTGTTAATTCATCTGCTCCTTCCTGTCCTTTTAAATCTGGAGGATATGGAGAAGCTAAATTAACTTTTCCTCTTTCAATGCAAAGTGTAATTCGATTAATTAATTCTTCCATATCAATTAACCATTTTATTTTATGAAATTTATTTTATTAATGTCATCTTTTTGACCTGCACAAAATTGTCGCATTGAAGTTTATAGAAATATATTCCGCTTGAATATTTTGATGCATCAAATTTGACTTCATAAGTTCCTGGTGATTTAACTTCATCAATTAATGTTTCAATTTCGTTTCCAAGTATATCAAAAATTTTCAATGTTGTTTTATGATTATTAAAAGAATTTGGAATTGTAAATTTGATTGTTGTAACTGGATTAAATGGATTGGGATAATTCTGACTCAAATATAAATTATTTTGAACAATATCATCTTCAGAAATATCAGTTATGGTTTTAAATTTTCCTACTGCAAAAATTCCTAATTTATCAATGCCGCCTCTTTTAATAGTGTAAGGTTGTCTTGAAAGTTCTCGTTCATAAAATCCGCTGCCAGCTTCGGTTGTATCTTGAAGATTAAAAATATATGCATTTGCATTTCTATCTTGTCTAAATTGAGAATCTTCAAGAGTAATAAGCCAACCGAATTTAAGTGCATAATTTCCTCCTCCAGGCACAGCTTCGTTTATAAACCATTTAGCTAAAACTCTTCCGCCTGCAGCAGCTGGTATTTTATCATCTTTTACATTAACCCCAATTAAATCTTTTGTCCCTTTATTTTCAATCCATACAGGAGCATACGAAGTTGGAGTTCCAACTGGGAACAAAACTTCTGAATTTCCAACTGATATTCTAAGTTCGCCGATGCCATCAGTTATTACATACCTCGATGTTCCCCCACTTGTTGCTTCTGCTACTTCGAGATTGTTATCTCCCAGCTTTAATTTGCCTTGCATTTCTAATCTGCCTTCAATTTTTCTTGATGCATGTAATGTAACTCCAGCATTTAAATTTGTAATCAAAATATTTTTTGGACCATTGATTTCCGGAAATTCTTCATCTCTTGTAATTTGTGCCACACTTCCGCTGTATTTTAAAGTTGCCTCCTTACCATAAATTAATTTATTTCCTCCAAGAAGCAATTGCCCTTTTTTTATTTCAAGCAGATTATTTACTTTGACTGTCTTTGATAATGTCAATCCAAGATTATTATCAATAATTAATGAACTTACAGAATCTGGAATTGAAGTTCCTGTTACCTGAGCATTTGTTCCATTAAAAATATAACCTGCTTCGGTGCTCAAAATTTTTTCGCCACTTATATTAATTGAACCATCCAAACCTGAACTATGAGCTGTTTGAAGCACAGCTCCTTTATTCAATAAGAAGCTGCCTTCTCCTTTTAATTCACTTGTTCCAATATTTAAGGTAACACTACTATCTACTTCTACAGGCAATCCGCCTTTATCAAATTGAACATTTTCAAGAGTTAATGATTGAATTCCATTTTGTCTTGCAAATTCAATTTTCCCTCTATCATAATTTCCTACAATTGCGTTTTTTATTGAAACATTGCCCTGATTAATTTTCCAGATTGTTCCAAAATAATCTGTTGATTGAACAGGCATTCCTTGATTATCAAATGAATTTGTAACTATAACTTCTATCACATCCGGATTTATAAAAAATTTTCCACCTGTAACATTAAGATTACCATTCAATTCAATTATAACATTCGACGTATTCATTATTGGAATTTGTGCTGCTAATTCTCCACCGCTTAGATTTATATCTCCCATTATTGTTACTTTAATTTTACTATAAAATAAAGGGTCGCATAGCAGTAACTTGCTTGTGCCTGTATTTAATATATTAACATTCCCCCCTATTGTATTTCCATCCCATTTTAAAAAGATTGGTAATGATTGGTCAGGACAATTCCACACAAAATGATAAAAATTTTGATTAGCATTTTTGGGAGATATAGTTTTTATACTATCAAATTCAATTGTTGAACCAGAAGCCCAAAGTGAAATTGGAATTTCGCCTCCATCTTGTTTATGATAATATTTACTTCCATCCTGAAAACTTATTGTTGCAGTGGAATCCTGTTTAATTGTTCCATAATTTTCAATTATGCCACCAACTGATAAATCAACTCCATTTCCATCATTAATTTTTAATTCTGATCCTTTTGCAATTATTAGTTTTCCACCTTGAGCAATTGACATCTGGTCAACAGTATCTTTGCTGTTTAATGTTACAGTATGACCATTTTGAATGATAATTAAATCTCCAGAAGCATCTGGAGATTTTGTTGCAGGCTTTATCCATGTTGTTCCATCATATTCTTCCCATGTGTTCAAATCTTCCCAATTTCCATTGTCTACACTTCTAAAACTATTTTTAGAAGTAAGATATTGTCGCAGCCATTTTATTGCTGGTCTTTCAGTTCCATCTGATTTTATAAGAAAGCATGTCTTTTGCCAGATTTGTCCTTCAATATATCCCCAAAATGTAATTCCTTTTATGCCAGGGTGTTCCCAAAGTATTGGAAAAATTTTTTGATAAAGTTCAAGTTGTTTAGCATCATCAGGATTTCCAGAATCACCAAGATTTCCAAGGTCAAATTCAGAAATATAAATTGGCAATCCAGTTGCAGCTAATTTATCGAGATTACTTTTCAATGTATTGATTGAAGCACTTTCTAATTCGAATCGATGACCTTGAATGCCAATTCCATCAATTAAATTTCTTTGTTTCAGAAGATTAACAATGTTGAGCAATTGATTTGTGTTGTAACTGTCATTTATTATGTTGTAATCATTAAGAATTAATTTTGCTTTTGGAATATATTTTCTTGCCCATTCAAAAGCTTGAATGACCCAATCCCAGCCGGTTTTACCTGCACCGCCCAGTGCATCTTTGTATGGTGCTGGTGCGTGATTTGGCAATGGTTCATTTACAACATCAACCATATCAATATCCGGATATCTTTCTCCTACAAGACGAATCCATTCTTCAACTTCTTCACGTTGTTCTTCGAGACTTAAAGATGTAATCCAGTTGGGATACTGCTGTCCCCAAACCAACGTATGAAATTTGAAAGGATAACCTCTTTGTTTAGCATAATTATAAATTTCATCAACACGACCCCAGTTATAGTAATCACGAGCAGATTCAACCGAGCCCCATTTAGTACTGTTCTCGGGAGTAATTTGATTCCAGTAATCATCAAATTTTAGTGGAACTCCTGAAAATCCAAAAACATTTCCTAAAAATTTTTCTTTACCAAATGCCAGCGGCTGCGCAATTAAGTTTATATTCATAAAAATTATTAAAAGAAAAAGCGAGCTTAAAAATTTTTTCTGTTTCATTTTTAACTCCATTATTTCTTGGTTAAGTTATAAATTTCATCATTGCCAGTGTAATCAAACCAATCAAAGTATGCATTTGAATTACTTGTATTTCCAAGTGAAGTTGCATAAAGTCCAAATACAGCTCCTACAAAACCACCTGCAACTCTTGTACTTAAAAATGTTCCATCAACATTCTCTCTTAAAAGCTTGAGATTATTTTTATTAAACCCATAATAAAAAGAATAATCTTTCCCTTCTGCTTTTATTTTTAGTATGAGATTTTTATTCATCTCTTTTTGACTTAAAAATTTTTCTTCTAACAATTCCATATCTTCTGAATTCGTTGATTTAAAGAGCTGAACTACAGGCAAACCATTTTTAATTGACTTGCATAAAAAGTAAAAATGATTTTCATTTTGGAAAATTATAATACCAGATTTTTCAAATTCCGATTTAGGAATGAAGTTCATATTAATTAATGCAGAACAATTTTGATGCTGCTGCCTGTGACCAATAAAAGCTGGATTTGATTTTCCTACACAGGTTTCAGGTTTAAGTTTTATTCTCAATTTCCCTTTTTCCAATTGATACCATTTTTCTAATGGTGTTCTTAAAAAAATCCAGTCTTTTGATAATTCTGATGAATTAAAATCATCATGAATTTTAAAATTTCCACCATATTTTCTTACAGCAAATTTTGGATTTGGCTTTAGAGGATATGGATAAAAATACTGCACTTCTTCATAGTCAGGATTAATAATGGGCCAGCCGTCTATCCATTTTACTGGAGCTAAAAATGTTTCTCTTCCTGTATTATAAAAATTTTCTGAATAAGGTTTGTATGGACGGCATCCTAAAAATACAGCCCACCACTCACCAGTTTGTGTTTCAACAAAATCTGCATGTCCAGTTGAAGTTATTGGAAAATTTCTTTCAGGATTCAAATGCCTTTGAGTAAGTATTGGATTGTTTTTATAAGATTCATAAGGACCAAAAACATTTTTGCTTCTAAACACAACTTCCGAATGTTGCTCTGCTGTACCACCTTCAGCACAAATTAAATAATAAAAACCATCTTTTTTAAAAATGTGAGGACCTTCAATCCAGATTGGCTTTTTTGAAATATCTGTTCCGCCGTTTATAAGAATTCTTTCTTCGCCAATAACTTTAAGATTTTTTATATCGAACTCATAAATTCTAATTGTTCTGTGCCCATCATACAAAGGTTTATTATCCGGGGCAACGCTATTGTAAATGATATATGCTTTGCCATCATCATCAAAAAACAACGAAGGGTCAATTCCATTAATTTCTGGAATCCACACTGGATTTGACCATGGACCTTTTGGGTCTTTTGCAGTTACTACAAAATTTCCTCCTGCATCTACAAGTGTACATGTTACATAAAAAATTCCATCATGATATCGAATGGCAGGTGCAAAAATTCCTCTTGAAACCCCAAGCCCATTTAAATTTGCCTGTTCAGGTCTATCAAGAACATGACCAATTAATTTCCAATTAACTAAATCTTTACTTTGAAAGACAGGAATACTTGGGAAATAAGCAAATGTTGAGTTAACAAGATAATAATCATCGCCTACTCTGCAAATGCTCGGGTCTGGATAAAACCCGGCAAGTATTGGATTTGCAAATTGTAATTTTTCTTGAGCAAACAGTAAAAAGTTAAAAATTGTGAAAACATAGACTGATAAAAAAAATTTTTTCATAGGTAAATCCATAATTAATCTTATATTAAAACACATTTAAGATTATTCATCAAACTCTGAATTTTATTCTAAAAACCACTCAAAAAATTTTCATGATAATTGAATATCTTTTTAATATCATTGATTTTCTTCACCGATTCGAGAAGTTCGCCTGAGAAACTGTAAAGAAAATAATTACCACCCTATTATTTTTTGAAATTCTTCGTCTGCCTCTGGCGTATTCATAATGACTCGAAGTTTTTTATTATTGTTTTTTTGTTTCTTCGCTTCGCTCAGAACGACATGAAGTTTTTTCTGTAATTCTAATGGAGTCCTCCAATTGGTTGACGACCAAAAAATCTAATTTATCTTCACTGCTTAATTTGCATTAATTAATTTTGCATTAAAACTTTCTGGTGGACCTAAGTAACTCTGCTTAACTCCACCAGCATCAATTACAATTTTTTGCAAAACAATTCCTGGGTCTATCATCCAGAATTTTAATACATGTTTTCCTGGATTTTTAATATTGTGAACTGAAGTTTGTATGTTAATATTATCTGCAACCCATTTATTCCAGACAGGGTCTCTATTCAAATCAGGGGGATTTGGGTTTGAAGTCATGTTAAAAATTTGAGGTTCATCATCATCGAATGATACTGCATATCGAATGCCTTCACGATTATGAGTAAAATTCATTGTTGGAGAAAAATATAAATTCACTTTCAATTCACCACTTGAAAAAAGATAAACATTATATTCTAAGTGTGGACTATTTTTACTCAATTTTTGTGAAGGAGAAGTAACTGGAAAGATTGTAACAGCAGAAGATGTTCTTCCTAAATTTGGAATGACAACCCAATTCACATTATTTGAATTGACTGCTTTAGAAAAATGTTCTGCTTCAATTGAAATATAACCATTGCTTTCTACAAAAAGATGTTCATTTTCAACTTTAGGTTCTGATGGATTATTAATCAGAACATTTATTGTAACTTTTTTTCCTGTCCCCTCAACAAAAATTTTTGATTTGCTTTTTCCTATTGGTGCTTTGTTCCAGTCAACAGAAATCCAAATTCTTCTTTCAGTTGTGATTTGACCATTTGGTTTATCTATTTTCAAATACTTATCATTTGTTTTAATAGAATATTTAAAAGGTTGTTTGCCTCTGTTAAATATTTCCAGATAATAAGATTGTTTATTAAAAACATCAAACTCGGGCAGGTTTGCTTCTTCATTAATTGAAGGATACCAATTTTCTGAACCTTCAATTGCAACTCCCATATCTGCGATTTCTAACAAGTTAATTCTTTTGACCTCCGGCATTGAATTTTTATCGGGCTGCTGCCAGTAAGTATATCCAATATGAGTTTGGGACATCATGTGATTCCACTTGCCATTTTTCAGTTTATGATATTTAATCGTAATCAAAGAATCTTTTTCGAAAAGTCTTTCAGCATAATCTGCAAAACTATTTGTTAAAGCTCTTCCCTGTTTAGCATACAATCTATTCTTTGCAACCACATAATAAAGTTCATTCAGATTTGAACATGCTTCTACAGGATGAAGCACAAGTTGATAATAAGCATCTTTATAAATTGCAGGAAGTTTTTGATAAATATTTTTTGCTTTTAGCAATAACTCGTTGTAATCATTTACAACTTTTTCGAATTCTCTATAATTCACAAGACTGTAAGTTTCTGGTGATAATAATTCTGGTTTTCTTCTCGAATTATATTTTGTATACTTATCAAGAATTTCTGCAATCTCTTTTGAATACTTTTTGCCAAATTGTTTTTCTGCCCATTCTTGTGAATATGCAGGTAGTTTTTCAAGTGGAATATTTTCTGGGTTCCATGCATAATCTAGAAAAAAGCTAATTGGAAATTCCATTGGTTTAATATCGCCTACATTAACAACCCAGATTTGTCTTGCACCATATTCATAAGCTAAATGCATTTGTTCCCAAACTCTTTCGATTTGATTTGTATTAAGCCATTTGTAATTTCTTGGACCACCGACATAATCATAATGATAATAAATTCCATAACCTCCTTTGCGTGGTTTTTCATTTAATGAGGGGAGTTTACGAATATTTCCCCAGTTGTCATCACACAAAAGAAGAGTTACATCATCAGGAACTTTCATTCCTTTTTCATAATAATCCTGAACTTCTTTATACAAAGCCCAAACCTGTGGAATTTCTTCTGCTTTTTTTCCTGTTACTTCTTCAAGAATTTTTCTTTGGTCTTTTACAATTCTTTCAAGTAAAGCTATGTTTGATTCTTCACTCATTGGTTCATCACCATCGCCGCGCATTCCAATTGTAACAATACTTTCATGCGAACCCATTCTTTTAATACCTTCGCGCCAAAATTCTCTTAAAACTGAATCATTCTTTTCATAATTCCATGGACCTTTTCCAAATTTTGACCATTCAACATGAGCACGCATCATTGGTTCATGATGTGATGTGCTGATTACAATTCCATATTCATCTGCAAGTTTTGGATTAAGAGTATCATCAACAAAAAATGATTTACCCCACATTGCAGGCCAGAGGAAATTTCCTTTCAATCGAAGAATTAACTCAAAAACTTTTTCATAAAATTTATTGTTGAACCCACCAAATTTTTCGTAAGCCCAACCTGTAAGAGCTGGAGCTTCATCATTAATAAAAATTCCTCTGTATTTAACTTTTGGTTCTCCAAATGTATATAATCCCGGCTTAATGTAAACTTTTGATTTTTTTTGTATTGGAACATCTGCCCACCAATACCATGGTGATACTCCAAGCTTTTCTGCTAAATCATAGAGTCCATAAATTGTGCCTCTTTTATCGCTTCCTGCAATTATTAAAATTTTTTCTGCATTAAAAATTTTCCCATCTGCTACTTGAATGATAAACTTTTCCCATTTCCCTTTTAATTCATTTACATCAATAATTTTTTCTTCAATTAATTTATCAAGAAAAGGATTTTTACCAATAGTTCCTGCAATGATTATTTCTTTGTTGTTAATGATATTGTCGCATATTAATTCTGGTTTGGCACCAGTAACATTTTGAATATCATTTTGAATTTGATGAAGAACTCGAATTACACCTGGGAAATCATTTGAACTGTAAATTATAGGAGCAGATTTCCCATTTTCACAAAGTGTAAAATAATCTTTGCCTTTTGTTGTTGATACATAATTATCACTTTGTGAAAATAAAAATTCATTGAGTATTAAAAATGAAATAGCCGCAAAAAAAATTTTAGTTTTCATAATTCTTCTCTGTTATTCACAATAATTTTTATGAATCATTTCCGGCAAATAAATTTTGAAATTTCCACTTACTTGAAGTAATGCGAGAATGTAGAGCATTCCATCATAATATCTTCCGCGACCACTTGGAACAGGAAGATTCCATAGTTCTTCAACAAATTCTTTTCGAATTTTATCAGAAGCAGCAAGTGCAGCAACAGCATTCATTGCAATTAATCCTGCACTTCTTTCATTTGAAAGTGGTCTGCCATCCAAAGTGTAGAGATTAGGATAATCTTTAATTCCAACTGAATAGAAAAAATTTAATAACCGATTTGATTGTTCAACTGCCCATTGATCTTTTTTGAACCAGATGTAATCAACAGCAACATTCATTGCAACTCGCCATGCATCGTATTGAAAATTATTGTGACCGCCATGCCATGGATCAACTGGAGTTCCATCAAAATTAGCATAATCAGGGGCTAAGCCAGTTTTGGGATGAACAGTTTTTTTGAAAAATTCTCTGCTTACTTTTGCTGCCTCGCACCAGAATTGCTTATTTGTATCACTCATCAAAGCCCAGATTTCATAAAAATGTGGAAGATGATAAGATGGGTCTGTAAAATCATCAGCTTCGCCTGCGGGAACAAAGACTACCTGTTTTACTTTTTTATTAAACATATTTGTAACAACATTTCTTTTGTCAGAAGAATCAGTTTTCGAGAGCATTGCATTTAGAATTTTTTGTGCTTCAGCTTTATAATTAAAAATTCCTTCTCCATTTCCCCATCTTGCTGAAGCAAAAAGTAATGCTGTTACAAACCACTCTTCTCCATCAGATGCTGAATTTGAATCAAGTATTTCACCATTATCTTTACAATGCCATGCAAAATAATTTTCTCGCTGACCATGTTTATGCTGCATAAATTTTTTTGCCCATTTCCAGAGTCTGTCAAATTCTTCTTTTTTATCTAATTGAACTGCAATCATCATTCCATATGACATCCCTTCTGTTCTGACATCATCATTCCATATATCTTTAATATATGCCATATCTGAACCAACAGGATAATAGACTCGTTCTGTATTATCATCCCCATAAAATAATTTTTGAAATGCATTATCAATTTTTAACTTAATTTCCTCTTCCTTTTTCCCTAACAGTTCAGCAAATAAGTTAGGATAATTTTTTGTATAAAAAGCACCTTCTGATTTCTGTTTATCTGAATTAAAAATTTCACTTGGAAAAACTTTACTTTGTATTGATGAAAGGCAAAGCAACACAAAAATAAATATTCGTAATTTCATTATTACCTCAATGATATTAATAAACAAAAATGGGGAACTTGATAATGGAGGCACCATTTATTTAAAACCAAGTTCCCCATAACTGGATAAGAAAATTATTTCATAAGAATTAATTTCTTCACGCTAACAAAATCATTTGCTTCCAATTTATAATAATAAACTCCTGAGCTTAAATTTGAGGCATCGAGTTTTACCTTATGTTTTCCTGCATCAAAAATACCAGATGCAATTTCTTTTACCTCTCTTCCAAGAACATCATAAAGAGCAAGACGAATTTTTCCGCTTACAGGCAATGAAAACTCAATTGTAGTAACTGGATTAAATGGATTCGGGTAATTTTGATATAGTTCATAAACTACAGGTTTCAGGTTTTCATTTTCAACATCTACTGTTAAATCAGTAATTCGCAAATCATCAATGTAAATTGTAACTGGCAGAAATGTTTTATTCATACTCTCGCTTAAATGAATTGGGGCTCTTCCCTCTGTTACTCCAGCTGGAGTTGTAAAGTCAAATGTAATTTGCTGCCATTCTGTTGTTAATACTTTTTGATGAGCTCTGCCCCACTCTCTGTAAGTTACTGGTTCGCCTACTGTAAAATTAACAACCGGTCCAGTTTGTTCTGCTTTAGCCATTACTGAATATCTGTATTTGGTATTTGGCTTAACTGTAAATGGTTCATTAACAACCTGAATATCCCATGGATTAGAACCCAGTGTATCAATAATAATTTTTAATGCTTTTATTCCATCATAAACTGGGCTATCGACAACTTCGAAATATGCTTTTCCTCCACCATTAGAAAGTAAACTCCAGCCTGTTATATCTGTTCCTACAGCTGGACCATATGGAGCTTCTTCAAAACTACCATTAGGATTTATAGGTTGTGCAATAAATTTGTTAAAAGCAAAAAGTAAAACAATGAATGCATTGAAGTAGATTTTACTTTTCGTCATTTTCCCTCCGCAAAATTTATAAAGTAAATTTAATTTACTCTTCTTGCAGCAAGTTCAATTTCAATTTTTTCCATCATTTTATTATTAAGAGGATATATAGTCATTAATAAACCACCTAATAAACCAGCTATAGCTGGATAAAAACTCATAAGCAATTTAATTCCATTAATAGTTTCCAAAGCTTGATCCTTATTTGCTTCAAATCCATAATAAGCTAAAAGCCAGCCTACAATAGCACCGCCAAGAGTTAGACCAAGTTTTAACGAGAAAAGTGATGCAGCCATTAACAAACCTGTAGCTCTTCTTCCATTTTTCCATTCAGAATAATCAGCAGTATCAGTATACATTGCCCATTGAAGAACAGAAACTGGTCCAAGTGCAAATGAAATGAAAAGATTCAAAATAAAAGTTATTAAAACATCCTGCGGTTTCAGAATATAAAATACAGCACAAAAAAGTGAGCTTATTATTAGTGCCCCTGCGTAAGTATTTTTCTTATCAAATTTTTTTGCAAACCATTTTGTAAGAATTGCACCTAAGATTGTAACAATTGTTCCTGTAAGCATAAATGAAGAAGCCAAAACATCAAAAGAAACATCCCCTTTCCAGAATAAAATATTTAATTGCTGGTCTTTCACATAATATTTGAAATAATACATTATTGATGAATTACGAATAACAACATATAACAATTGAAAAACTGTTGCCCCAGCAATTAATAGCCATGGTTTATTATGAATTAAATCTTTTATATCCTGCTTAAAATTACTTTTTTGTTCTTTAGGAGGATAAACCCTTTCTTTTGTTGTTAAGAAAGTAATTAAAAATAAAATAACAGCAAGAATAGAAAGACATCCCATAGCCCATTGCCATCCAAGTGCTTCATTCCCCTTTCCAAAGTATTTTACAAGTGACATTGTAGATGCCTGAACAATTAATCCTCCAACAAATGCAGCAACAAATCTGAAAGAAGAAATTTCTGTTCTTTCAAGCGAGTTAGGTGTGATTACTCCCATAAGAGCAGAATATGGTACATTAATGGCAGTATATGCCATCATTAATAAATTATAGGTGACATAAGCATAAATTAATTTTCCTGTTACATCAAAGTTAGGAGTTGTAAATGTGAGAACTCCCATAATTCCAAAAGGAATGGAGACCCAAATCAAATAAGGTCTGAATTTACCCCATCTTGTATTTGTCCTGTCTGCAATTGTCCCCATAATCGGGTCATTGACAGTATCCCAGATTCTTGTAATCAAAAACATAGTTCCAACAGCTGCAGCAGGAAGTCCAAATACATCAGTATAAAAGTACATTAAGAAAAGCATGAACGTTTGGAAATACAAATTGGAAGCAGTATCTCCCAAACTGTAACCAATTTTTTCTTTTAAAGAGAGTTTTTCTTGAGCTGTTTGCACTTTTAACCTCAGTAATTGTTAAGAAATCTTTTAAATAAAAAAGAATTAATGATGCTAATTATGAATGCAATTCTTATACATTAATTTATAGCTTAATTAAATTTATGTTCTAAAGAAGTTTTAATAAAAAAATATTTTTTTCTTTTATCAGTTCAACATTTATTGAACCGATTAAATATAAGAAACATTTTTTGAAAATGTCAACAAGAATTAAGAAAAGTAAGTGTAGATAGGACACAATTTTTAGATGTAAAAATTATAACTGTTCAAGAAATGAACATTACAAAAGATAGTTTTAGAATTTAGATTAAAGAGAAATCAATTATGCTTTAATACTTTTGTTGATTCTCTAATTATCAATTCTGTTTCTAATACAACTTTTTCAACCGGCAATAAAGTAGAAGATTCAATATTGCGTATTAAAATTTCAGCTGCTTTTTTCCCTATTTCTCTTTGAGGGGCTCGAATTGTTGTTAAAGGAACAGGATAAATTTTTGCATAGAAAATATCATCATTGCCGATAATTGAAATATCATCTGGCACACGAATATTCAGATCTTTAAGTGCGAGCATAACAGAAAGTGCCTGTAAATCATTAAAACAAACTATAGCTGTAGGATAATCTTCTTTTTTGCGTTTCTTGAAATACTCAATAGTTTTTTTATAGCTTTCATCATAATCACTTCCTACTGGAACAATCATATCAGGATGAAAAACAAGGGTGCTTTCACTAAAAGCATGACGAAAGCCTTCTATTCTTTCTTGTGTATGAGATGAATGTGGTGGTCCAGCAAAATGAACAATTTTTGTATGACCGCTATCCATCAAATATTTCACAGCTTTCTTAATTGCTTTTAAATTATCTATTGCAACTACATTTGCTTGAATTCCCTTTACATCTTCAAGAAGTACGAACGGGAAGTTTAACATTCTTAGATTAAATAGATGTTCAATTTCAGCTGTCCCTTCTACGATTGGAGCAATAATTGCGCCTTTTATATCTTTAGTTGAAAATAAATGAGAAAACTTCTTTTCACTTTCATGATTGTTTTCTGAGCTTGTAATTATTACAGAATAACCTTTGCTATTTGCATATTCTTTAACACCAGATGCAATAGCAGTATAAAATGGGTAATTAATATCTTTAATTATAATTCCAATACTCTTATCCTGATTTCCATTTTTAAGATTTCTTGCAATACCTTTAGGTCTAAAATTCAATTCTTTCATTATTTTAAGAATATGCTCTCGTGTCTCTGGTTTTACAGTGTTTTTACCATTAATTACTGCCGAAACTGTTCCCTTTGATACACCTGCTTTTTTTGCTACATCAACTATTGTGATTCTTTTCATTTCTTGTTCCTGAATAAAATTGAAAAATTAAAACGGTTTAATGTATTTTCAATTTGCAAAAATATTTTATTATTCCTGGAAAATCAATCGTTTGAATAAATAAATTTTCAAAGTGTGATTTAATTGTTTATTCAAAAGAATTTATAAATCAATACAAACTATTATTAAATAAAATTTCTGATTAAATCATGACCTTAAAAAAATTATTTTTTTATAAAAAAAATATTTGGAAGTTTGTATTAAGCATGAATTATTTTTATAAATAATTTTATATCATTGTTCATCTTATGCTAATACAATATTTAATGTTTTTTGCACTTACGAGGGACAAAGATGTTTTTCTATAAATAAATATTTTCATGATTAATATTTCTTTTTTTATATGTCATTTAAAAAAACTTAAGCACACTTAATATAAAATTCATATAGATATGGATTAGCTAATTAAATTTCCATTTAATCGATAGAACTAACAAATGGCCATAATTAATACTAACTCAAATTTTAATTCTGAAGTTTCTAAAGACATTTTTTATCATTTTGATTAGATATCAAGAATTTATTTTTATCAAAAGTATATAAATGATAACTAATGAATTATTTTGGGATACAAATTCTTATACTTAAAAACAGGTATGTAAATTGATTTCATTAAAATTCATTTGAAAATATTATAACAATTAATGCAAAGGTTTGCGGGAATGTTTGCGAATAAAAAATAATTTTTCCAACTTAAAATGGAGGCACCTATGAATTTATTTAAGAATTTACCATTATTTGCTGTATTAATTTTATTAACTTACACCCAAGCAAATGCACAAACATCTGTACGAGAATCATTCGAATATCCTAAAGGCACTTACCTCGATAATCAAGGTAAAGCTGAGAATGGATGGGGTGGTCCTTGGGTACTTTTTGACTCATCCTGGGCAATCAATTATAATGTATTTGTTGTTACAGATACTGGCTTTGCTTATAATGATTTAATTAATTTCCCAATTCATAACACAGGTTATCACATTAAAGGAGCAAATGCAGTTGCATGGGGTTATCAAAGATATGGACGTTACTTAGCTCAAAGATGGCCACAGAAAGCAGGTACAGTTTATTGGATGAGCTGTGCATATCAACTTGAAAGATTTACTGATAATGGATGGGCATTAGTAAGTGTTTATGATAGCACCAAAGAATTAGCTGGTATTGGTCATGAATGGGGAAATGATTGGGTTGGTATTGCAACTTACAATGATGAAGGTCATTCGCCATATATGACAAAAGATGGACCTCAGTGGCTTGTTGCACGAATCCAAATGTCAGGAGATTCAACTGCAAGAGTTCATCTTTGGGTAAGTCCTGACCCAAATGGAGGCGAACCTGACACAAGCATTGCCGATGCAAGAGGTAACTGGAAACTTCCAAATGGTTTCAATAGAGTTGTAGTTCATTTTGGGGGCGAAGGTGTTGGAATGACAATGGCAGTTGATGAAATTCGTCTTGGTACCTCATGGCATGATGTTTCATCTCCCATAACCAAAGTAGAAGAAAATTTATTCTTGCCATATAATCTTTCTCTTATGCAAAATTATCCTAACCCATTCAATCCGAGTACAAAAATTTCATATTCAATAGATAAAAAGACTCGCGTGAGACTATCTATTTATGATTTACTCGGCAATAAAATTGCAACTCTTGTTGACAGCGAAAAAAGTCCTGGATTATATGTTGTTTCTTTCCATGCTAATAATTTACCAAGTGGAATCTACTTTTATAAATTAGAAGCTAATAACCAAGCAATAACAAGAAAGATGATTTTGCTAAGATAATTTTAATCAGGGGCTGACATAAAAAGTAATCTTTTTGAAAAGAGAGTTATAAAACTCAGATATTAAAATTTTCAGATAACTTAAATTGAAAAACTTTTTAAGTCAGCCCCAATTTTGTGAGTTGTATTCTCAATTGAAATTTTATTCTCAAGTATAACTAAAATCTAAAAGTTTTTTTATACGACTAACTTAATTTTCAAGAAGTTCAGCAACAATAATTGTATCAATCGTATCAATTTTATTCTCCGGAATTTCAATTGTAATTCCAAAAGAATCTTGTTTGTAATTAAGACTTGTTCCATCAAATAAAGAAATCGATTTTATTTTTTTACCAAAGTTTGGCAATAGGAGATTATTATTTTCATATTTCAATAAATGAATAAAAACTTTATTCCCTTTTTGAGTTGTTACACCCCATGATTTTTGAGGAATGGGTCCACCTCTTGTTCCATAAATTGATTCACCAAATTTATTCAACCAATTCCCTATTTCTTCGAGCCTTGAAACAAATTCAGGTTGAATTTTACCATTTGGCATTGGTCCCACATTAAGTAAAAAGTTTGCATTGTTCCCTGCTGCTTTAACAAGATATTGAATTAATTCTTTAACAGATTTATAATTTTTATCCAGAAGATTAAAGCCCCATGAATTATTCATAGTTTCACAGGTTTCAAGAGGAAGATTTCCAATTTTTGATTGAGCACTGAATCCTGCAGTGTTTTGTCCGGGTAAATCTTTTTCAAACATCTGAAAGTCTTCTCCTTCAATTGGACTAAGATGATGATTGTTGCCAATCAAACAACCAGGCTGAAGTTCATGTATCAGTTTGTAAATTTCATCTAACTTCCAATCTGCACCTTTTTTATCCCATAATCCATCGAACCAAATACCTCCAACTTTTCCATAATTTGTTAAAAGTTCTTTTAGTTGTCCTTTCATAAAATTAATATAATTATTCCAGTTGCCGCTGTCTGGTCTGTTTGAATATTGTCCTGTTGAACCTCGAGGAAAGTAATCATTGTGGTACCAATCAACAAGAGAATAATAGAAGAATAATTTAATCCCTTGCTTTTCACATTCTTCGGATAACATTTTAATTATATCTTTTTTATATGGAGTTCTGTCAACAATATTCCAATCAGATTGTTTTGTATAAAACATTGAAAAGCCGTCATGATGCCTTGTAGTAATTGTTATGTATTTCATTCCAGCTTTCTTAGCAATCGAAACCCACTCCTGCGGGTTGAAATCAATTGGATTAAAAAATTCTGCTACACGCTCATAAGTTTTTTTATCAATTTTTTTAATCTGCATTACCCATTCACCGTCACCAAGCACACTATAAATTCCCCAGTGAATAAACATTCCAAACTTAGCATCTTGAAACCAGTTTCTATTTTTCAAATTTTCTTCAGAAGGAATGTAATTATATTGAGAGATAATAAAATTGAATGGCACTAATAAGAAAAATAATATAATTCGTTTCATGGCTTTTAATTTTTTTTGCAATTTAAGGAATTAACCATGCAATAATCAATTAAGTGTAAAGTCATTATTACAAGAAAAATTTTGTCGAACAAATTACATGTTAAAATAATTTTTCTGAATAGATAATACCAAGTTCTAATCCTCTTAATTCTGCAAGTGCTCTCATTCTTCCAAAAAGAGAATAGCCGGGATAAATTCCTTTTTTGTTTTGGTCTGGAATCATAAGTCTGCCATGGTCTGGACGCATAGGCATTCTAACATCTTTTCTTCCTTCATTAATTCTTCTTTTTTGTTCATAGAGAAGAATTTTCATGATATCATAAAGATTAATATCGCCATTCAAATGGTCTGCTTCCATAAAATCTCCGTCAGCATTTCTGGTAACATTTCTTAAATGAAGGAAATTAATTCTATGAGCAAAACTTTTTGCAATATCAACTACATCATTATGAATACCTGCACCGAGAGAACCAGTGCATAATGTTAATCCGTTGTGATATGAATTAACAGCATTTAATATTTTTTCAATACTACTTTTTGAACTTACAATTCTTGGCAATCCAAGCAAAGAGCGCGGCGGGTCATCTGGATGAATAACCATAAATACATTTGATTCTTCAGCAACAGGAATTATTTCTTTAATAAATTCAATGAGGTTATTTCTTAATACTTCATCATTAATATCAGAGTATTCATTTAAAGCTTTTTTAAAATCTTCGAGTGAATAAGCTTCCCATGAACCAGGTAGTCCAAATAATATTGTGTTAATCAATTTTTCTTTTTGTTTATCATTCAAATTTTTGAAATAGATTTCTGCTTGTTTGATTTGGTCGCTTGTGTAATCTTTTTCTGCGCCATTCCGTTTTAAAATAAATAAGTCAAAAGCAGCAAAAGCCTTTGTCTCAAATTTTGTTGTGATTGAACCATCTTCAAAAACAGTTTCTAAATCTGTACGTGACCAATCAAGCACAGGCATAAAATTATAACATACAGTATCAATGCCGCATTTGCCCAAATTTCTAATAGTTTTTTTATAATTATCAATGTATAACTTATAATTACCTTTTCTTTTTTTTATATCTTCATGAACTGGAACACTTTCCACAACAGACCATGTTAAACCTTCGGACTCAATAATATTTTTTCTCTTTAGGATTTCTTCTTCAGTCCACACTTCTCCAATTGGAATCTGATGAAGTGCTGTAACAATTCCTGTTGCACCTGTTTGTTTAATTTCTTTCAATGATACAGGGTCGTTGGGACCAAACCATCTCCATGTTTTTTCAAATCCCATATAATCCTCTAATTATTTTTATTTTGATAACATTATAAAGAAATAAATAATTCATTCATTTAATAAAAATGAATTTATAATTAATAAAATTCTTTTTTGTAATTCAAACTTCTCGAAAATTTTAATAGTAATTAATAGATAACTTTTTTCAAAAAAATTATTCCAGATATAATTTGCAGAAATTTTATTAGTGCAACTTTCTTTTACTTTCCTTGACATTTACAGCATGGGAGACTATTTTTTCGAGCCTAAATTAGGGGGTAAAAAGAAAAATAAATTGAAAGTAAGATTAACAGAAAAAGAAAAAAGAGCTATAGAAGAAGTAAAAGCTAAAGGAAATATTCCTAAACATATTGCAATTATAATGGACGGGAATGGCAGATGGGCTAAAAAAAGAAATTTACCCCGAGTTGCCGGACACCAGCGAGGTGTTGAAACTGTTCGTATAATTGTTGAAACATGTGTAGGACTTGGAGTAGATGTTCTTACACTTTATACTTTTTCTACTGAAAACTGGAAAAGACCAAAAGAAGAAGTATCTACATTAATGAAACTGATTGTGAAAAGTTTGAAAAAAGAAACAGATGAATTAAATAAAAACAACATTAGATTGACAACAATTGGAGATAAAAGTTCTCTCCCTGAAATAGTTCAAAAAGAACTTGATAATGCAATTGCAAAAACAGCAAACAACTCCAAGATGATCTTAAACCTTGCTCTTAGTTACGGCGGCAGATGGGAACTTGTAGAAGCAGTTAAGAATATAAGCGCACAGGTTCTTACAGGAAAAATTTCTATCGATGCAATTAATGAAGAATTAATTTCAAAAAATCTCACTACTGCTGGTTTACCTAATCCCGATTTATTAATCAGAAGTGGTGGTGAATTCAGAATCAGTAATTTTCTTTTATGGCAAATTGCATATTCGGAAATTTATGTAACTGATACTTTATGGCCCGACTTTAGATGTAAACAACTACTAGATGCAATAAGAGACTATCAAAAAAGAGAAAGAAGATTTGGTTTAGTAAGTGAACAAATATCAAAGAACATCAAGAAGAATTAAAATGCCAGAACTTAATTTCAAAAAATTCTCAGTTTATTTTATCAGCCTTTTTTTATTATCATCAATCATTTATCCGCAATACCAAAAATCAACTTACAAAATTCTCGGAATCAATGTAGTTGGAAATAAAACTGCAGATGCAAATACAATAATTGCAAACACTGGTTTGAAGGTCGGAGATGAAATTTCTATACCAAGCGACCAAACAAACAATGCAATTCAAAGGCTCTGGAATTTAGGAATATTTCAGGATGTTCAAATTCTCATTGAGAAAAAAATTGATGATGGAATTTTTCTACAAATAAAAGTAAAAGAATATCCACGGCTCGAACAATTTGTAATTAAAGGCAACGACGAAGTAAGCACAGACAATATCAATAAAAAAATTACAATTGTCAGAGGACAAACTCTTAAACCTCAGGAAGTTGCAAGAATAATTCAAAAGATAAAAGAACTTTACATTGACGAAGGCTTCCTCAATGCCAAAATAACTCCAAAGTATTATATCTTTTTTAAAGCAGATACTTCAAAAGACGAAATTACTGTAACATGGAGAAACGAAAAAAACTTTTCTGAAGAATATCAAACTAAATATGAGCTGAAAAAAGCAGTTTCATTTAACTCAATAGATAGAATTAAAGAAAGAGTTCTTGTTGTTCTGGATATCAACGAAGGTAACGAAGTAAAAATCAGAAGCATCGTCTTTAATGGTAACACTGCATTTGATGATGGTAAATTAAAAAGCCAGTTTGATGATACAAAAGAAAAAAAATGGTGGAAGTTTTGGTCATCGGCAAATTTCAAAAAAGATAAGTTCGAAAAAGATAAAGAGCTTTTAACAAAGTTCTATCAAAAAAACGGCTACAGAGATTTTGTTATTTTAAAAGATACATTGATATTTTCTGAAGATAAAAAATATCTTGATTTAATTATTGATGTTTATGAAGGAAATCAATACAAAGTTAGAAATATTATCTGGGAAGGTAACACAGTTTATCCAGATGAAGTTTTAACTGAACGCCTTGGTTTCAAAAAAGGTGATGTTTTCGATTATGAAAGATTCAATCAGAATTTACATTATAACGAAAAGCAATCTGATGTGTCCTCTCTTTATCAGGATAACGGCTACTTAGGTTTTTCAATTGATGCAAAAGAACAAAAAGTAGCACCAGATTCAATTGATATAATTATTAGAATTAATGAAGGAAATCGATTTAAGATTGGAAAAGTTGATATTCAGGGAAATACAAAAACCAAAGACAAAGTTATAAGAAGAGAACTTTATACTATCCCAGGCTTTTATTTCAGCCGAGGATTAATTTTAAGAAGTCTTCAGCAACTTGCAAATCTTCAGTATTTTAATTCGGAAAGTCTTTATAAAAATGGAATTGATTACCGACCTGTTAACGACAGCACAGTCAATTTAATTTACAAAGTCGAAGAAAAATCAAGTGACTACTTAAATGCTTCTGTTGGTTACAGTGGAGCTTTTGGTTTCAGCGGTGCAATTGGTTTTACTTTGACAAACTTCTCAATTACTGAACCATTCCAAATGGGAGGAGGACAAATCCTTAACTTCAACTGGCAATTTGGAGTTGGAAATTATTATAGAACTTTCTCACTTGGATTTACAGAACCTTGGCTTATGGATACACCAACTTCAATTGGATTTGATTTATTTGATACAAGACAACGATATGTTTACGACATGCGTCAATCAGGAATTTCTTTCAGACTTGGAAGAAGATTAACTTGGCCCGATGACTTTTTCTATGTTCAAGGTTCTTTCAGATTTCAATACAATGATATTATTGATGGTGGTGGTTTCTACATTGAAGGCTTAACAAGACAATATACAATTGGAACAGCAATTACAAGAACAGATATCGATAATCCAATTTTCCCTTCACGAGGCTCCAAATTTGCATTGAATGCTGAATTATCTGGTGGTCCACTTCTTCCAGGAAATGTTGATTACTACAAAATTGATTTATCAACAGAATGGTATAAACCTCTATTCAATACAAATAGAATTGTTCTTTATGCAAATACAAATCTTGGATATATTCACAATCTTGGAGATTTCAAAAAAATCAATCCATTTGATTTTTACTATATGGGTGGAAATGGAATGATAATAGCAACAGTCCCCTTGCGTGGATATGAGGATAGAAGTTTAGGAATAGTTGATGCAGGAGGCAATGTAATTGGAAGTCGTGTAATGGTAAAATATACATTTGAATTTAGAACTGCACTGGCTTTAGAACCAATTCCTATTTATTTACTTGCATTTGCGGAAGCAGGTAATGTATTTTTCGATATCAAACAAGCAAATTTATTTGACTTAAAGCGTTCAGTTGGTGTAGGTGCAAGAGTTTTAATAAATCCAATTGGATTACTTGGCTTTGATTATGGTTATGGATTTGATAGAAGAAGTGTGGATGGCAAAAATCCACAATGGTTGTTCCACTTCCAGTTTGGAAAAGGTTTTTAATAATTAATTAAATAAGAGGTTATCGTGAAAAAAGTAATATTAATCATTTTTGCAGCAGTTTCAATATTTGCACAAACTCAACAAACACAAACACAATCTCAGCAACCAATTCAATTAAAAGTGGGCTATGTTGATTCAGAAATTATATTAGCTCAATTTCCAGAAGCTATTAAAGCAAAGAGTGACCTTGAAGCACTTGTATCTCAATGGAGAAAACAGGCAGACAGTATGGCAACTGAACTTCAGAATGCTTATGCTGATTATCAAAAACAAGCTCAAACAATGACACAAGAAAAACAACGCGAAGCTCAGCAAAAAATCATCGAAAAAGAACAAAGACTTCAGCAATTTAGAGAACAAAAATTCAGTCAGCCAAATGGCGAATATTTCGTAAAGCAGGACCAATTAATGGCTCCTGTCAAACAAAAAATTTTCAAAGCAATTGAAAGTGTAGCAAAGGAAGAAGGGATGCATTATGTGCTCGACAAAGCAGGTGAAGTTGTTGTTCTTTACGCTGACCCTTCTTTCGACATAACATTCAAGGTTCTCGACCGTCTGAAAAGAGGAAAATAAAAACGGAATTATAAAATGAAAAATTTCTTATTAATTTGTTTTCTTATTGCTTCGGTTTCTTATGCACAATTAAAAATTGGTTATGTTGATAGTGATGCAATAATGAAGCAGCTTCCAGAATATCAAGATGCACAAAAAAAATTAGATGCTATAATTAAAGAATGGCAGGAAGAATTAAATAAAATGGAAAAGGATTGGAAAGCAAAGTATGATGATTATGAAAAAAGAAAATTAATTTTAAGCGAACAAAGACGAGTTGAAATTGAAAAAGAACTTGTTCAAATGGAAGATCAGATTTCAAAATTCAGACAGGAAAAATTTGGTGTTCGAGGCGAATTGTTTCAAAAACAGGAAGAATTAAATAAACCAATCCTCAATAGAATTTTTAATGCAATTCAAGAAGTTGCAAAAGAAAATAATTATGATTTTATATTTGATAGAAGCGGCGATATAATGTTTCTCTATGCCAAAGAAGAATACGATGTCACAAATCTTGTTCTTGAAAAATTAAAGTGAGTTTTTATGAAAATTAAATTAAAAGATGCCGCCGACTTTGTCGGCGGTATTGTTATCGGAAATCCCAATATTGAAATTTCCGGCATTGCAAAAATTGAAGAAGCAAAAGAAGGCGATTTAACTTTTCTTTATCTCCCTGCTTACGAAAAATATCTTGAAACCACAAAAGCTTCTGCTGTAATCATAAGCCCAGAATTCAAAAAAACAAGAAATGATATAAGTTACATTGAAGTTCAGAATCCAAATGTTGCATTTCAAAAAATCATAACTACTTTTTTGAAACCAAAATTAAATTTATCTGGAATTGATTCTACTGCATCAATTCATCCATCTGCAAAACTCGGTAAAAATGTAGCAATTGGTAAAAATGTTGTCATCTCCGAAAATTGTGAAATTGGAGATAACACATTTATTTTTCATAACACTGTATTAATGGAAAATGTTAAAATAGGTTCAAATACATTAATTTATCCTAATGTTACAATTAGAGAAAATTGTGTAGTGGGAAATAATGTAATCATTCATTCAAATACATGCATTGGTTCTGATGGATTTGGATATGTTCTAAATGAAAAAGGCGAATATGTAAAAGTACCACAAATTGGCAATGTAGTTATAGAAGATGATGTTGAAATCGGTTCAAATGTTTCTGTTGACCGTGCAGCACTTGGTTCTACATTAATTAAAAAAGGTGTAAAGATTGATAATCTTGTTCAGGTAGCGCACAATGTTGTGATAGGAGAACACACTGCAATTGCAGCTCAAGCTGGAATATCTGGCAGCACAAAAATTGGAAAGCATTGCATGATTGCAGGTCAATCAGGATTTGTTGGACATATTGAAATTGCAGATGGAACTATAATTGGTGCCCAAGCAGGAGTTTCGAAATCAATAAAAAAACCCGGGAAATATAGAGGCACACCCGCCGAAGAAATGTCAACTCAATTAAGATTAGAAGCACACATAAGAAATTTGCCTCAGTATTTAGAAAGAATTAAAAAATTAGAAGAAAAAATTGCATTTTTGGAAAGTAAAATTTTTGAACTAACAGGAAAGAAGGAAAACTAATGTTAGAATTACAAAGAACCATTGCAAAACCAGTCTCTTTATCAGGCACTGGTTTACATACAGGTACATCGTGCACAATTACATTTAAACCTGCACCCGAAAATTATGGAATAAAATTCATAAGAGTAGATTTGGGCGGAAGCCCTGAAATCCCCGCTAATGTTGATTATGTTGTTGATTTATCACGCGGCACCACACTTGGCATTGGCGATGCCAAAGTTCATACAGTTGAGCATGTTCTTGCTGCAATTGTAGGTCTTCAAATAGACAATATTATAATTGAAATAGATGGCATTGAACCTCCTGTTGGTGATGGAAGTGCAATGCCTTTTGTTGAAAAACTTCTTGAAGCTGGATTTGTTACACAAAATAGTCCAAAAGATTATCTTGTTATCGACCAAACTGTGATGTATCATGACGAAGAAAAGAAAATTGACATTGTTGCTCTTCCATTAAATGATTATAGAATTACTATTATGGTTGATTATGCAAATCCTGCTTTAGGAAGCCAACATACTGGATTATTTAATTTAGAAAAAGAATTTATTACAGAATTTGCTCCTGCAAGAACATTTTGCTTTTTAAGCGAAGTTGAAATGCTTGCAGACCAAGGACTAATCAAAGGCGGCAGCATCGATAATGCAGTTGTTATTGTTGACCATGATATCGACGACGAAAGATTAAAAAGATTAAAAGAAAAATTAAATCTTCCAGAAGATATATCAATTACTCACGAAGGATTTTTGAGTAACAATCAATTACGTTTCAAAAACGAACCTGTTAGACATAAATTGCTCGATATGATGGGCGACTTAGCATTAATTGGCGTTCCCATTAAAGCACAAATTCTTGCTGCCCGACCAGGCCACAAAGCAAATGTAGAATTTGCTAAAAAGATTAGAAGTTTATATCAACAGAAAAAACTTGTTAAAAAATATCAGCTTGTAAAAAAAGAAGGCGTTGTTTTTGATGCAAATGCTATTCAAAGAATTCTTCCTCACAGATATCCATTCCTTCTTGTTGATAAAATAATTGATTTAGAATTAGATAAAAAAGTAGTCGGTGTTAAGTGTGTTACAATTAACGAACCATTTTTCCCAGGCCACTTCCCTGGTCAACCAATTATGCCCGGAGTTTTAATTATAGAAGCGATGGCTCAAGTAAGTGGTATTTTAGTTTTAAATTCGTTTATTGACCCCGCAAATCATCTTGTTTACTTTATGAGTATTAACAATGCTAAATTCAGAAAGCCTGTAGTCCCGGGTGATCAGCTTATTCTTGAAGCAGAAATTATTTCTAAAAAAACAAAATATTTCTCCATAAAAGGTGCTGCTTATGTTGATGGCAATCTTGTTGCCGAAGCAGAATTTATGGGTGCAATAGTGGATAAAGAAAATAAACCTCAAAATTAATTTTTACTGTTATGAACAATATTCATCCAACCGCAATTGTAAGTCCTAAAGCTAAATTAGGTAATAACATAGAAATCGGTCCTTATGCAGTCATCCACGATGATGTCGAAATTGGGGATGACTGCAAAATTGGTCCTTTTGTTGGAATCTATGATGGTGCAAGAATTGGAAACCGTGTTAAAATTTTTCAAGGCGCATCAATTTCAAATTTGCCGCAGGACTTAAAATATGCAAACGAACAAACTTATTTATTTATTGGAGATGACACAGTAATCCGTGAATTCGCTACACTTCACAAAGGAACTGCAGCAACAGGAAAAACTGTTATCGGAAATAATTGCTTGCTTATGGCATATACACATGTTGCACATGACTGCCATATCGGTAACAAAGTTATAATCTCTAATGCGACTCAAATTGCAGGACATGTTACAATTGAAGATGTTGTAATAATTGGTGGTCAAGGAGCGGTTCATCAATTTTGTAAAATTGGTCAACATGCTATGGTTGGCGGCGGTGGAATGGTTGGAACTGATATTCCTCCCTACTCTCTTGTTAGCGGATATCCAGCAAGATTTATGGGTTTAAACATTGTTGGTTTGAGAAGAAGAAATTTTTCTACTGAAGACATTAATACATTAAAAGAAACATATAGAATTTTTTACAACTCAGGATTAAATCATACTGAAGCATTAAAAATTATCAAAGAAAAATTTTCAGAACATCCACTTGTAAAAAATGTAATTGAATTTATTGAATCCTCTGAACGCGGCGTTGTTAGAAGATGAAATGGTTTTTTATTGATACCGGCGAATCAACCGGCAAATTTAATATGGATTTCGATTTCCAACTTGCACAAATCTGCTCTGATGACAAAGCATATTTTAGACTTTACAGATGGAAACCATATTGTATCTCTCTCGGTGCACATCAAAAATTTGAAGATATCAATCTTGAAAAAGCATCTAATGATGGAATTGATGTTGTAAAAAGACCAACTGGCGGCAGAGCAATTCTTCATGCAGAAGAAATTACTTATTCTGTTATTCTTCCATTTTCTAAAATCCAAAGTGCAAAAGAAGTTTATCAAAAAATTTCTTTATCATTGATTGAGGGATTAAAATTATATCATCCCATATTTTCTAATCTTGAATTAGAAAATCTTCAACCTAATTTTTCAAAATTGTTGAATGAACCATCAGGAATTTTATGTTTTGGAAGCACAGCAAAAAATGAAGTGAAATTTAATGGAAGAAAATTAATCGGTAGTGCACAAAGAAAATTAAATAATGCAATTCTTCAGCATGGTTCTATACTTTGCGGAAAATATCACAGAAAACTTGTTGATTACATTAATGTTGATGATAAAACCAAATCAATTATCGAAAATGAAATTATTCAAAAAACAATAGAGATTGAAACTATTCTGCAAAAACATGTCGACTATCAAAAACTTTCTGAATGTTTAATTGATGGATTCAAAAAAGTATGGAATATAGAATTCGAAAAAAGTGAAATTAATTTTCCCGTTCTTAAATAATTACTTCAATTATATTTCCATCAAAAGAATCTTAATGTTATTTTTCCAGTTGAAAATTATCGAAAACTATTTGCCATGAAAAATACTCTTGTCTTACTTTTATTGCTTAGTTCATTGATATATTCACAATCAAATGATGATTTTGAATTCTACTTAAAAGGCTCTGCTGTTACTGATATCTGCAGCGATGGAAAAGATATCTGGATAGCAACAAATGGAAATGGAATTTTCAAGTATAATCCAACTCAAAATAAGTGGCAGCAATTTTCTACTTCAGTAGGAAATTTACAGCATGATTATTTTTATTGCATAACTGCAAATCAAGATTTTGTTTGGGCTGGCTCGATTGATGGCTTATTTATTTATGATAAAAAAAGGAACAGCTGGACAAAAAGAAAATTTGCACTTGGTGGTCAACTTGCTAATTGGATTCGCTCTATTGCTTACGATAAATTTGAAAATGTTGTATGGATTGGAAGATTCCAATACCTTACAAAATATGATTTGAAAAGCAGAAGATTCATTGATTACAACTTAACTATTGGTAATAACGAAAAAACTAACACAATAAAAACAATACAAATTGATGGCGACAGCATAGTTTGGTTTGGAACCGAAGCTGGTTTGCACAAGTATGATAAATCGAAAGATTTGAATGATGCAAATGCAATTACTTTTTACGATAACAAATACAACTATTTTAATGGAGAAGGTGAACAGGTTTCAATTTCTTCAATTTTGCTTGAAAGAAATTTTGTGTGGATTGGCCTTGATGAATTTATTACAGCAGAACGACCACAATTTAATGTTGGAGGATTATTCAAATTTAACAGGAAAAATGAATGGATTCGATTTGATAATTACAGAGGATTAACAGGCAATGGAGTTTACGACCTTGAAAGAACAGGTAATTACATTTGGGCTTCACTTTATCAATTTGGTAAAGAAACAAAAGAAACATATGGAAGAGGAATTGTATTGATTAACAGAATTAATAACAAAGTAATTCCTATAAATGACGAGAGAATTCCTAAAACTGTAAACAAAATTTTTTTTGATGGAACATATCTTTGGCTTGGAACAGAAAATGGTTTAATCAAAATAAATTTCTTCAATCAACTTGCACAATGGAGATAAAAAATTATGCTCGACACAACCATAAAAAAACTGAATGCTTTAAAGAAAAAATTTTACAACAAAAAAATTGCTGTAGTTGGTGATATGATGCTCGATTGTTATTACTGGGGCGAAGTAAGCAGAATCTCACCAGAAGCTCCCGTCCCTGTTGTTGCAGTCGATAA
This sequence comes from Rosettibacter sp. KY25, assembly GCF_057554405.1. NCBI lineage: Bacteria > Pseudomonadati > Ignavibacteriota > Ignavibacteria > Ignavibacteriales > Melioribacteraceae > Rosettibacter > Rosettibacter sp. KY25. The sequence goes on from NZ_BAAJAO010000001.1 coordinate 229,321, forward strand.
TGAATTTTCAAGATTTGGCGGAGCTATGAATGTTGCTCATAATATTTTAACACTTGGAGGAATTCCCTTGCCAATCGGTGTAATTGGAAATGATTATAATGGAAAAGTTTTGCGCTCTTTAATGGCAGAATTAAAAATTAATGATTCTTTCATAATTGTTGACAAAGATCGACCAACTACAACAAAGACAAGAGTGATAGCTCACAATCAGCATGTTGTTAGAATTGATAAAGAAGATTTAACTCCCATTAATTCAAAAATTGAAAACAAAATAATTGATGTGCTAAAAAAGAACATAAAAAAAATTGATGCAATTATACTTGAAGATTATAATAAAGGTGTTCTTACATCTCGATTAATTGAAGAGATTATTTCCCTTGCCAATGAATCAAAAAAAATTATTACTGTTGACCCAAAGTTCAACAACTTCTTTTCTTATAAAAATGTAACTGTATTTAAGCCAAACCGAAAAGAAACGGAAGATGTACTCGGAATAAAAATTAAAACCCAAGAAGACGTTACAAATGCTGGAAACACTCTGATGGAAAAACTAAAAGCAAAATATGTTCTTTTGACACTTGGAGAAGAAGGTGTAGCGCTTTTTGAAAATGGAAAGTCAGAAAGAAAGATTCCAACAAAAGCAAGAAAAGTTGCAGATGTTTCCGGCGCAGGAGATACTGTAATTTCAACATTGACTATTGCTCTGGCTGCAGGTGCAGATATTTATGATGCTGCTTATCTTGCCAATTTTGCAGGAGGTCTTGTTTGCGAAGAAGTTGGAATTGTGCCAATTTCAATTGATAAATTATTCAATGAAGTAATTGAAGAGTTGAAAGTATGAACAGAATAAAAGAACTTAACGAACTTATTGAAATAAGAAATGAACTAAAAAAACAAAATAAAATTGTTGTTTTCACAAACGGCTGTTTTGATATACTTCATGCAGGTCATGTTGATTATCTTAACAAAGCAAAATCTCTTGGAGATGTTTTAATTGTTGCTGTTAATTCAGATTCATCAATGAAAAAAATCAAAGGGAACAAACGACCAATTGTTCCACAAAATGAAAGAGCATTCATTATTTCTAATTTGAAAGCAGTTGATTTTGTAACAATCTTTGATGAAGAAACTCCTTATGAATTAATTAAAAAATTAGTGCCCGATGTTCTCGTTAAAGGAGCTGATTGGTCAAAAGATAAAATTGTTGGCAGTGATATTGTTGAAGCATCAGGCGGAAAAGTAGAAACAATTGAGTTCGTTAATTTTCAATCAACAACAAATATAATTAATACGATACTCGAGAAATTCAAAGAATGACTGAAATTAAAAAGACAAAAACTAAACGTTCTCTATCCAGAAAAATTATTAATGCTTTCATAGGAATATTTCTTGGGGTAATATTTTTATTAATTCTTTTTATTGGCTTTTCTCAAACAAGAACTTTTCGAGAACTTTTTAGAAAAAAAGTAATTGAACTGGTAAATAATGAAATCAATGGAAAATTAAATATCGAAAAAATTGATGGAACAATTCTGACTTCCCTTTTCTTAAGAAACACTTCAGTCAAGATTAACAACGATACACTTCTTTATGCAAATAAAATCGAGGTTAAAGTAAGTCCGCTTCAATTAATATTGAAAAAAATCTATGTGAGAAAAATTTCTCTTGAAGATGCCAAAATAAATTTGCTCCAAAATGAAGATGGAACATGGAATTATCAAAAACTAATTAAGCCAAAACCTGAAGACACAACAAAATCAACTTTCCCATTTTACATACAGGTTAACGATTTACAATTAAAAAACATAAACATCGTAAAACAAACTTATGACAACATTAAATCCAATAAATTTTACAGCACAATTAATTATGATGATATCCAAATTAGAAATTTAAATTTGTCTGCACAGGCTTTTATCGACATTAAAAACTCAGATTATTTATTACTGCTGAAAGAATTTTCTTTCAAACCAAATCTTAATCGATTTACATTGAAAAATATTTCAGGAAATTTTGCAGTTACAAAAAATTTTGCGGCGGTTACAAATTTTGCTTTAGAAACAGATAGCAGCAATATCAAACTGAATGTTCGACTCGACAGCTTAAATCTCTTCGGGAATGTTGAACTGGATGATTTTAAAAATTGTCCTGTAACTATTGAATTAAATATAGATTCATTCAACTTTGCTGATTTATCATCTTTTATCAAAAGCACAGAAATTTTAAAAGGAAATCCATCATTAAAATTATATGCAAAAGGGAAATTTGGAGATTTCAACATTCAAAAACTTGTTCTGGATTACAAAGACTCTCATTTCGAAATTAATGGCCGAATGCTTAATCTCAATAGACCTGAAAAATTATTTATTGATGCTAAAATTGTAGACACAGATATTAATTACAAAGATGTAATTGCGCTCCTACCTAATTTGAAACTTCCTGAATTTGCAAAGCTTTCTGTATCTTCTGTTAATATTGAATTTAAAGGCGAACCAACTAATTTCAAAGCAAAATTTGCTGGAAACATAGAAGATGGAAATCTTGCTTTTGACTGTTCATTAAATCTGAAGAAAAACCCAATTGTTTACGACATAAAATTTAAAACAAACGATATAAATTTAGAACCATTACTTGGCTTTAAAACAATACTTAATTCTTCAGGATATTTAACTGGAAAAGGAACAAAGCCCGCTGAGTTGTTAAGCGATTTCAAATTTTCAGCAGAAAATTCTTTTGTAAATGATGTTCATATTGATAAATTTATTGCAACTGCAAAAGCGCAGAATAAAAATATCAATCTCGATATCGAAGGAAACTCAAAATCCACAGAAGCAATATTTTTAGGAAGCATCGACTTTGCAAATGATACAATTCCAATCTACAGCATAATAGGAAGCTTAAAAAATCTTGATTTATCCGAATTCACAAAAAACGAAAATGACAAAAGTAATCTTAATTTTTACTTCAGTGCAGAAGGTCAACATATCGACCCTGATAAAATTATTGGCACTTTTTCTTTTGGTATCGATTCATCAAAATTTAGAGAGACTGACATAAAATATTCAAGCATTGATGTAACATTAAAAAAACAAAATGTGCACAGAACAATTAACATAGTTTCAGACTTTGTTGATTTTAATATTGAAGGTGATTTTTCTTTAAGTCAAGCAATTGAATTGCTTTCTTATGAATCAAAGACAATTTCTAAAATTATTTCTGATAAATTAAATCAATTAAATCCCCTTGCTGTTATTTCAAAAGAAAGCAAGGTTGACACACTTCAAATCAATCTTCCTGAAGTTGCCAAAAAAGATTTGTCTTTCGATTTCAATTTCAAGTTGAAGGATTTTAGTTTAATTGCTTCGCTGCTTGGCAATAAAAGACTCGATATAGTTGGAACCGGTAAAGGAAATGTAAACAATCAATCATCTAATTTTTCAATTAATTCATCAATCAATATTGACTACTTTGTTTTAATGCAGAAAGATGAAACAATTTATATTTCTGATTTAGAAACCGACATAAATTTCACCCGAAACAATAATTACTTTTCTTTCGAAAAATTATTTGGAACATTATCTCTTACAGGGAAAAGATTTTATTCAGGCGGAAGCATTGAAAATATTGAAGCAGATGTAGTTTTCAATCAAAGCAAATTATTTCTAAATGCTACTGCAGAAATTGAAAATATAATTAAAACAAATGCAGAAGGAATTATTCTAATAACTCCTGTAGAACAACAAATTTTGTTAAGTGATTTATCAGTAGATTTCCAAAACATCAAATGGAAAAATAAAGATACAATAAAAGTTCTTTTCAATCCGGACTATTTTAAAATTAATAACTTTGTTCTAACACACGATACTTCTTCCATAACTGCAAAAGGAATCATTGAATCAACTGGCAAACAAAATTTGCAATTGAATTTCAATAACATCTCTGGAAAAATTTTGAGCAATTATTTATTAGGTTCAATTAATCCTTTTCTTAAAGCTGACTGCGATATAAACATACTTGTTAATGGTGAATTCAAAAATCCAAGAATATCAACAAAAATTAATGTTAACGATATTTCATATTCAAAAAAGAAATTGGGTAATCTTACCGGCACGCTGAATTATGAAAACAAAAAAATCTTGACAACCATTAAATATCTTGATTCAACTTATAATTATAACAATCCTCTCCTAACAATAATTGGGAGCATTCCTGTCAACTTAAGTTTTGAATCCGTTGAAGATAGAATTATTCCAAATGAAGAAATGGGAATAAAAATTAAATCAGAAAATTTCAACATAAGTTCTCTTGGAAATCTCTTACCAAACATAATTGAACAGCGTGGAAATTTAATTGCGGATATCAATGTAACCGGCAGTCTCAATAAACCTAAATTTTCCGGTTATATGAATTTGATTAATGGGCATTTCAAATCGCTTAACAACAATCTAAATTATGAATGCGGAATCAAACTTAAATTCGAGAAAGAAAAAATTTCTGTTGACAGTTTAGTTCTTGCCAATGCAGGAGGAACTCGTTACAACGGAAAAATTTCTGGTTATGGAAATATTCTTTATGATGGATTTTCTATAAAAGATATGGCAATTAACTTATCTGGAAAACTTGCACTGTTAAGTGAATTATCGAGACAGACAAGTCCATATCTCTACGGCGACCTTGTTGTTGAATCAAATCCTGACTGGCTTCTTACATGGAAAGACAACCGATTATTCTTCAAAGGAAATGTTTTGCTCAAGCAGACTAATTTAATTTACATGGTAAGCAGTGATAATTATCAAAATTCTGGAAGCAACTTTAATATTACATATGTCATTGATTCAACAAAAATTGATAAAGAATTATTACGATTCAATGAAATACTTGAGGCAGAAAAAAATCTCAAAAAGCAAAATGAGAATTTGAAAGAAAAAGAACTTAAGTTTGATTATGAAATTGGAATTAAAGTAGATAATACAGCTCAAATGACGTTTATCTTATCACAGGCAGCAAATCAAAAATTATTTGTTGAGATAACTGGTGAATTAAAATATGAATTCATTGAAGGAACAACAAGAGCACAGGGCTCATTTCAATTAATGCAGGGTTCTAAATTAGAATTCTTCAAAACATTTGACGCAGAAGGTATAATTAGATTCGAAAGCAATATTACAGACCCGTATCTTGATATCATTGCAACCTATACAAGTGATTATATTAATCCAAGAGAAATTAATGCAGCACCTCAAGAAGTTGCTGTAAAAATTAAAATTAAAGGCTTGCTTTCTGAAATAGGAAAAAATCTTGCTAATAATCCCGAAAGTATTGGAGTTTATGTTGGAACAAGAAATATTCAAAACAACATTAAAGATACACGTTATGATTATTCTGATGCTTTTTCATTCATACTTCTTGGAAAATTCAAAGATGACTTAACTGCACAGGATAGAGCAGAAACTGCTGGTTTAATCACAGATGTTCAAAATTCTGCAACATCATTTCTTGGTTCAATGCTTACAAGTTTTGTGAACTCCGCTGTTGGTGATTTAGTTAACAATATTCAAATTAGCAGAATTGGAGAACATACAAAATTCAGTTTCTCAGGAAGAATTCAGAATCTTCGATACAGTATTGGAGGTACTACCGAAGTCTTTCAAAACATTAACAAAGCGAACATAAAAATTGAATATCCATTTAATCCGAATTTTCTGATAAGAGTTGAAAGAAAAGACCCTGTAGTTCAAAAATATAGTTTTGACGAAAAAATAAATGAATTAGCACTTAAATATAGGTTTGTATTCTAATGAAGAAAAAAATTAAATCATTTTTCAAAAACAATCCTTCTCTCAAAATTAAATCAAAAGAACTTGCCGAGCGACTCCAAATATTCGACAGCTATGAATATGCCGAATTAAAATATTATCTCCACAAACTTACCGAAGAAGGATTCCTCGAAAAATCCGGCAAGCGTTATCAATTAAGCAAATACGGAAGCGAAAAATTAATTGGCACTGTTCAAATAATTTCTGATGGTGATTACGGCTTTGTCATTTTGAATAATCAAAATATCAGTGATGTTTTCATTGCAGGCAAAAATCTCAATACAGCTTTTGATGGTGATATAGTTGAAGTAAAACTTCTTGAACGACAGAGAGGCAAAAACATTGAAGGAACAATTGTAAGCATTGTTGAACGAAGCAGAAAAGAAATTGTAGGGACACTTCAAAAAAGTAATTCATTTTATTTTGTAATACCTGATGATAAAAAAATTCATCGTGATATTTATATTTCTTCAAAAAATCTTGGAGGTGCAAAACCCGGTGATAAAGTTGTTGTCGGGAACATTCAATGGCTTTCTCCAAATTTAAATCCAGAAGGAAAAATTATTGAAGTTCTTGGCAAAGCAGGTTCTTTCGATGTTGAAATTGCATCAATAGCTCGTGAATTTGAACTTCCTTATAAATTCCCAAATTCTGTATTAAAAGAAGTTGAAAAAATCACAGAAGAAATTCCAGAATCTGAAATCAAAAAAAGAATTGACTTACGAGATAAAATCATTTTTACAATTGACCCCGAAGATGCAAAAGATTTTGATGATGCAGTTTCAGTAGAAAAACTTCAAAATGGAAATTTTCTACTTGGTGTTCATATTGCAGATGTAAGTCATTATGTTCGAGAAAATTCTGCAACATACAAAGAAGCTCTTAAGAGAGGAACAAGTGTTTATCTTGTTGGGAAAGTTATTCCAATGCTTCCCGAAAAATTATCAAATCAAATTTGTTCGCTTGTGCCCGGAAAAGACAGATTAACTTTTTCGGTAATAGCAGAAGTTACATCAACAGGAAAAATTGTTAATTATGAAATTCATAAATCAATAATTAACAGCAAACGAAGATTTACTTATGAAGAAGTTCAAAAAATAATTGATAATGGAGAAGGTGAATTTTATGAACAGATTGCAATGCTAAATAAAATTGCAAAAGTGCTGAGAGAAAAAAGAATTAAAAAAGGAAGTATAAACTTTTTTACTCCTGAAGTTGTCTTTAAACTGGATAAAAATGGAAAACCTGTAGATATAAGCATTAAACAAATTGGTGAAAGTCATAATTTAATTGAAGAACTTATGCTTATGGCAAATCAAATAATTGCAACACATGTTCAGTCGAAAAAAGGAGAAGAAGTTTATCCATTTGTCTATCGCGTTCATGACCAGCCTGATAAAGAAAAAATTATAGAATTTGCAAGGTTTGTACGCTCTCTTGGTTACTCATTCGACCCGAACAGTTCAAATAAATCAAAAGAATTTCAAAAACTTCTTGATAGTGTAAAAGGAACTGAAGAAGAAGCTGTTGTAAATGAAGTTGCAATTCGTTCTATGGCAAAAGCAATTTATTCAACAAAAAATATTGGTCATTATGGACTTGGATTTAAGTACTACACACACTTTACATCCCCAATTAGAAGATTTCCAGATTTAATAGTTCATAACCTGATTTATAATTATCTTCAAAACAAGTTGGAGAAAAAATATAACATTGAAGATTTGGAGAAAATTTGCGAACATGCTTCTGAAAGAGAACGAACTGCAATTAATGCAGAAAGATTATCTGTAAAATTGAAACAAATTGAATACCTCAAAAGTAAAGTGGGACAGGAATTTCACGGTGTTGTATCTGGTATAACAAATTTTGGAATTTTTGTGGAACTAAGTCAAAATCTTGCTGAAGGTTTAATTCGTTATCGTGATATGGATGATGATTATTACATCTTTGATGAAAAAAATTATTCTATAACTGGAAAATCAACAGGAAGAAGAATTCGTCTGGGTGATAAAGTTAATGTAAAATTAATTAGAGTTGATGAAGAAAAACGAGAAATCGATTTCAAGCTGATTAATTAATAATTCTGTTCGTTATTAATGGCGAGGTAAAGTATGAAAAAGTTCATCTTTTTACTTGCAGCAATATTTATAACAACCTGCAATATCTTTGCTCAATTTGGACAAAACAGAGTTCAATATAAAAATCATGATTGGTTTTACATCCAAACCAAACATTTCGATATTTATTTTTCTAATGGCGGAGAAAAAATTGCAGAGTTTACTGCAGCTGTAGCTGAAGATGCTCTAAAAAAACTTCAGCAAGATTTCAATTATGAAATTAATAACAGAATTACTCTTGTTGTTTATAATTCTCACAATGATTTTCAGGAAACCAATATTACTGATGAATACCTTGGTCAAGGTGTAGGCGGTTTTACAGAACCTTTTAAGAACCGAGTAGTTTTCCCATTCGAAGGTTCCTATGAAAAATTTCGTCATGTAATTCATCATGAACTTGTTCATGCTGTAATGCAGGATATGTATTTCGGAGGTTCAATTCAAAATGTAATTTCTAAAGGAATTACACTTCAACTTCCACACTGGTTTATGGAAGGAAGTGCAGAATATTTTTCGCAGGGCTGGGAAACTTATACCGATATGTTTATTCGAAATGCTATCATTAGCGAGTCATTGCCTGATATAAATCAACTAAGCGGTTATCTTGGTTACCGTGGAGGTCAATCTGTTTTTAAATACCTTGCTGATACATACGGAAGACAAAAATTAGGTGAACTAATAAATAAAATTCAGGGGCTCGGCTCTCTTGAATCTGCATTGAAATCTTCAATTGGAATTGATTTGGATGAACTAAATGAACGATGGAAAAAAAGTTTGAAAAAAGAATATTGGCCCGATATTGCAAAATATCAGGACCCTGATGAATTTGCCAAAAGATTAACGGACAACAAAAAATCATACGGCTTTTATAACACAAGTCCATCAATTTCACCGCAAGGAGATAAAATTGCTTTTATTTCAGACAGAGATATTTATCTTGATGTTTACATCATGGATGCATTAACAGGAAAGATTATCAAAAAAGTTGTTGAGAGTGGAAAGACAACAGATTTTGAAGAATTGACTGTTCTTCATCCTTCTATTGCATGGTCGCCAGATAATATTAGAATTGCCCTTTCCACAAAAAAAGAAGGATATGATGTAATCACAATCATCAATACAAATACAGAAAAAAGTTATGATTTGCCTTTTAAGTTCGATGGAATTGAATCAGTTGATTGGTCAAGAGATGGAGATAAATTAACATTCGTTGCTCACAATTCATCCCAATCTGATATTTACATTTACAACTTGAAAACCAATGAATTAACTAATCTTACAAATGATATTTTCAGTGATACAGACCCTGTGTGGACTCCTGATTCTAAAAAAATAATTTTTGCATCAGATAGAGAAAATTATGTAAGCCCATCAATGTTACCTCTTGATTTTATGATGAGCAATCACAATTACAAGCAATTAGACCTCTACATGATAAACATAGAAACAAAAGAAATTAAAAGATTAACTGACTGGCAATTTAGCAACGAACGATATCCAGAAGTTTCTCCTGATGGGAAAGAAATTTTATTCATCTCCGACAAAAATGGAATAAACAACATTTATAAAAAATCAATTGCAAAAGCTGATAGTTCTGATGCAGCATCATTATTAAATGAAAAAGCAGTGCCAATTACTAATTCTTTAAGCGAAATTAGTCAACCATCAATTTCATATGATGGAAAGAAATTAGTATTTACTGCTTTATATAAACTTGGTTACAATATTTTTATGCTGAACAATCCTTTTGAAATGCACGCAATCGGAGATTCGTTGCAGCCAACAAAATACATGACATTACTGCAAACAAAGAAAGATGAAACTGCAGTTCTTTTTGCACAAGAAAAAGATACAACAAAAATTGACACAACAAAATCTTTTGCTCAGGAAAAAACAGATTCTACACAAATTAAAGAAAGAAAAATATTTGTAGGCTCATACATAGCAAAAACTGAAGTTAAAAAAGATTCTTCTAAAATGGATTACAGCAGATATATTTTTGGTGCTACAAATGAAGAAAGCGACAGTGCAAGAATTGAAAGACGCAAACAACTTTTTACAGAAAAATTAGATTCACATGGAAATTTTCTTGTTAATCGTTACAAAGTAAATTTCTCTCCAGATTTAATTTATGCCAATGCCGGTTACAGCACGCTTTATGGCTTGCAGGGAACAACAATTCTTGCTTTCAGTGATGTTCTTGGAAATCATAGACTGATTGGAATAACAAGTTTACAAATTGACATCAAAAACAGCGATTATGGCCTGGCTTATTATTATCTTGAAAAAAGAATTGATTTAGGAATCGAAGCATTTCATACTGCAAGATTTTTATATAGAACTTCATTCTTTGGTTACGATTTGTATCGTTTCAGAAATTTTGGTGTAGTTGCTTCGGCAAGTTATCCATTTAATAGATTTTACAGACTTGACGGCTCATTAAGTTTAATGAGTGTAACGGCAGAAAATCTTGATAACATTTTCGAACCGATTGATAAATCAACCTATCTGGTTCCTGCATTAAGCTTTGTTCATGATAACACACTCGAAGGATACACTTCTCCAATTGAAGGAACAAGATATGCTTTCACAGTATTTGGCGACCCTGGATTATCAAGAAGGCAACAAAGTTTTTATTCACTTAATCTTGATTACAGAGCTTACTTCCGTTTCTTCTTCGATAACTCTTTTGCATTTAGATTATCAGGCGGATATTCAGGCGGAGGAAATCCTCAAAGATTTTTCCTTGGAGGAACTGAAAACTGGATTAATAGAAATTTTGCAACAGAAGATATTCCAATTCAAAATGCATCAGACTTTGCATTTCTATCCCCTGCTATGCCTCTTAGAGGTTATGACTATGCAGAAAAAATTGGAACTAAATATTCACTTCTTAATATGGAATTTCGTCTTCCATTAATTCGATATTTAGTCACTGGTCCACTTCCGCTTTTATTCCAAAATATTCTTGGAGTTGCTTTCCTTGATGCAGGTTCTGCATGGGATAACACACAGAAGTTAAAACTCTTCGGAAGAAATCAGGATAACAGCATTGTAACTCAGGATTTATTGATAGGAACAGGAGTTGGCTTCAGAATCTACATGTTATTTTTATGGAAAATCGATGTAGCATGGAAATGGAATCTTGATAGATTTTCTAAACCGCGATATTATATTTCAATTGGTATGGATTTTTAAGAAAAATGGGTGCTCTTATAATGCACCCATTACAATTATTTCTTATCCGAACTGTTATTTTTATTTGAAGAATTATTGTTGGATTTCATTTTATAATCAGTATGATAAAAACCCGAACCTTTGAATATTGGACCAGCACCAGAACCAATCAACCTTTTTAATTTGCCTTTACATTTTGGACATTCAGTAAGTGGCTCATCTGTCATATTTTGAAATTCTTCAAAAATATAACCACAGTCAAGACATTTGTAATCATAAGTTGGCATCATTTACCTCCATTTTTTCACAAAAAACAAAATTTTAACTTGTAAAAATAAAGATAGTTTATGATAAAAACACGCATGCTATTTAATTCTTTTTTTGCATATTTAACTAACAAATTTTCTGAAGATATGAAAAAAAATAAATCACACTTCCTACTTTTGATTTTTCTATTAAGCTTAATACTAAGCGGCTGCTTGAATTATATGCAGGTTACAACAATCAAAAAAGACGGCAGCGGAAATATGTTTATTCATTACTGGATGAAATGGACTAACCCCAGAGATTCAATAATTGTAGAACAGCTTGGCTTATTCAATCGTGATTCGGTTTATAAAGAATTCAGTTCACAATATAGCTCTATTACAAATGTTGAAGTCTACAAAGATTACGAAGACAGCACAATACATGCAAAAGTTGAGCTTGAATTCAATAGTCTCGATTCGTTGAATGCCACTCCAGTTTTTAAGGATTCAAAACTTTCAATTAAAGATGGTGAAAAGAACACAAAAATATTTTCACAATTCATAAAACCAATTGCAACTGGCTTTGGATTTGAAAGCAAAAATTTTTCTATGACATTTATTTACTATTTGCCTGGACAAATCTTAAGCCACAATGCAACTGAAGTATCACGAAATAAACTCACATGGAAATACACACTTGATGAAATAGGAACAGGCAAATACATAACTGCAACTTATCGTCCATTCAAACTGAAAGAAACTCCATTGTGGATATATATTGCTGCATTATTTGTGCTTGTTGTTGTAATAGCTTTCTTATTTAATAAACGAGTAAGATAAATCCAAAATGTGAAGTTTGACTAACCTTATTGATTTACTTATATTTGGCAGCAATTTTTAAGAATACATAGCTAAAAATTAAATTGGAAACAGAACCATTAATTTTCTCTGGTAGTGCAAATCCTGAATTGACAAAGAAAATCTGTAAGTATTTGAATTTACCAGAAGGAAATGTTTTTATAAAAAGATTTAGTGATGGTGAAATCTGGACGAAATTCATAGATAATGTCCGCGGACAAGATGTTTACATTGTTCAGCCGACACAACCACCAGCAGAAAATTTAATGGAATTATTGATAATGCTTGATGCTGCAAAAAGAGCATCGGCAAAGCGTGTAACAGCTGTTCTTCCATATTTTGGATATGCAAGGCAGGATAGAAAAGATCAGCCGCGTGTTTCAATTTCTGCTAAACTTGTGGCTAACTTAATTACTGTGGCTGGTGCAGATAGAGTTATAACAATGGATTTGCATGCGGCGCAAATTCAAGGTTTCTTTGATATTCCGTTTGACCATTTATATGCATCACCAATTTTTACACCTTTATTCAAAGGTAAAATTAAAAATCTTGTTGTTGCTTCTCCTGATGTCGGCGGCATTAAATTAGCACGTTCTTATGCGAACAGATTAAATGCAGGATTGGTAGTAATTGATAAAAAAAGAGCCAGACATAATGAAGTCGCAGAAATGAATTTAATTGGGGATGTAAAAGGCAAGAATGTTTTAATTGTGGATGATTTAATTGATACTGGCGGCACAATTGTTAAAGCAGTAGAAAAATTATTAGAAAGTGGTGCGAAAGAAGTTTATGGAGCTATAACTCATCCATTACTTTCTGGTGATGCAGTAGAAAAAATTGATAATTCTCCAATTACAAAATTATATGTAACAGACAGTATACCATTGAAACAAAAATCAAAAAAGATAATTGTTAAATCTGCCTCTGCCCTTTTAGCAGAAGCAATTATTAGATGCAATAGAAATCAATCTATAAGTTCGCTGTTCGATATAGATAAAGATAAAATTTAGTAAGTATAATTCAGGAGTAAATTACCATGTCAGAAATAAGTATCAAAGCAAAAAGAAGAACCATATCAACAAAAAGTGTGGTTAATAAATTAAGAAAAGAAGGCAATGTTCCCGGTATATTTTACACAAAGGGTTTAGAACCAATTCCAATTTATTTGCCGGAATTATCTTTAAGACCACTTGTTTATACTTCAGAGACTCACATTGTTAATCTTACAATTGATGATTCTGAACCAAGAAAATCTGTTTTGAAAGATGTTCAATTTGACCCTGTAACAGATAGAATTATTCACTGCGATTTTATGGGTATTTCACTTGATGAAAAAATTGAAATCGAAGTTCCTGTTGTTCTTCAAGGAACTGCAAAAGGAATTAAGGAAGGCGGATTGCTGCAGCATCAAATGCACAGATTAAAAATTGAATGTCTGCCGACAAATATCCCAGAACATATCGTAGTTGACATTACAAATCTTGGCATTGGAGAATCTATACATGTCAAAGATTTGAAATTAGAAAACATTAAAATCTTACATCACGATGATGTAATTATAGCTTCTGTAATTCTGCCAAGAGCTGCTGCTGAACCAACAGCTCCAGCTGAAGGTGAAGAAGCTCCAAAAGAACCCGAAGTAATTGCAAAAGGAAAAGTTGAAGAAGAGGAATAATTAAGTCTTGTATTTGATTGTAGGCTTGGGAAATCCAGGCAAAAAATACGAATTGACAAGACATAATATTGGCTTTCTTATTCTCGATAAAATTGCTTCAAAAAAAAATCTTCATTTCAAGAAAAAAGAAAATTATCAATATGTGGAAGGTTCAATAGGGTCTTCCACATTTTTTTTGGTTAAACCAACAACATACATGAACTTGAGCGGCATTGCAGTTTCTGAATTTCTTTCTAAAATCAATATTCCTTTAGAAAATATGTTAATAGTAGTTGATGATGTGAATTTAGAATTAGGCAAAATTAGATTAAGAAAATCTGGAAGCGATGGGGGCCATAATGGACTTAAATCAATTATTTATCACTTAGAATCGAATCAATTCCCCCGTCTTCGTTTTGGAATTGGTAATAAATTTGAAGGTGAACTTGCTGAATATGTTCTAAGTAAATTTAGTGATGAAGAATTATCATCAATAAAGGATAGTCTCAAATTTTCAATCGAACTGATTGAAAATTTCATTCAAGGAGGATATAAATTGATGTCGGATTATTTTAGTAAAATTAATTCCCAAAGAAAAAATTAGAAGTTTTCAAGAAATTTATATTTTAATTAATTTGTAAATCAATTAAGAATAGTTATTGCACGACTTAGAAAATAGTTTTATTTTTGGAACCTAATTCAATAATTTATAACCCTGTTCCTTCGATATAATAAAAGAAGGAGCCATAAAGTCCAAAGGGAGGTGAAACATAATGCGTGTCAAAAGTTACGAGAGTGTTGTGATAATAAATGCAGCACTTGAAGATGAGCAAATTGAAGCAACCATTTCAAGGTTGCAAGAAGTAATTACCACACATGGTGGAGAAATATTTGATATTGACAGATGGGGTCGTAAGCGTTTAGCTTATCCTATCCAGAAAGCAAAAAGCGGTTATTATGTTATATTCCGCTTTAATGCTCCAACAAATCTAATCAGCACTTTAGAAAGAAGTTTAAGACTGGATGAAAATGTCATTCGCTATTTAACAATAGCACTTGACAAGTTTGCTTTAGAAGCAATTAAAAAACAAAAAGAATCTTCTCAAACTGAAGAGCAATCTTCAGAAGAAGATATAAACACAAATAACGAAAGTACCGAATAACAAACTAAGTTAAGCATGGAGGTTACGATGGCTGAATTAAAGATGCCAGAACTAAACAGTGTAATAGTAGCAGGAAACTTAACAAAAGATCCTGTCTTCAGACAAACATCAAACAACACTCCTGTTGTTAATTTTCACATTGCTGCAAACAGAAGATACAAAGACAGCAACAATCAATGGCAGGAGGATGTATGCTATGTTGGAGTAGTTGCATGGAACAAATTGGCAGATAGCTGCCGCGACCGCCTTAAAAAAGGCAGTGCTGTTTTAATTGACGGCGAACTTCAAAGCAGAACTTTCAAAACTGAAGATGGCAAAAACAGAACTATTGTTGAAATCAAAGCAAAGAGAATTCAATTCTTAAACAAATTTAATAAATCGCAAGGCAACGGAGAGGCGAACAACAATGATATCGTCTCTGAAAGTGATGATTCTGATTATGAAGATAATTCATTCGACAAATTCTTAACTGATGAAGAATCTGATTTGATGAAAGACAATCAATAATTAAGAGAAGAAAATGAAAACAACAAAAAAAATAAAACGAGTAATCGAAGGTTATATTGATTACAAAGATGCTAAACAACTACAGAAATTTATTACGGATCAGGGGAAGATAATTCCCCGCCGTATTACCGGTCTAAGTGCTAAACAGCACCGCGAATTAGTAAGAGCTATCAAAAGAGCTCGTCATTTAGCAATTCTGCCTTATGTTGCAGAAGCAGTTAAGTAAAAAGGAGACGGTAATGAAAGTAATACTAAGAAAAAACTTTGAACAGCTTGGAAAAGTTGGTGATATTGTAACAGTTAAAGATGGTTACGCAAGAAATTATCTTATTCCTCGCCAGATTGCTTACCAGGCAACCAAAGGAAACATCCGTGCTCTGGAAGAAGAAAAAAAACAGATACTTAAAAAAGAAGCAAAAGAACTTGAAGCTGCTCAAGCTCTTGCAGCTGAACTTGAAAAAGTATCTGTTACAATTCCAGTTAAAGTTGGCGAGGAAGATAAAATCTTCGGAACTGTTACTAATCAAATGATTGCCGACGCTCTGAAAGAAAAAGGCTATGATTTGGATAAACGCAAAATTGAAATTACCGAGCCAATTAAATCGCTTGGTATTTACAGTGTTTCAATTAAACTTCATCCGAATGTTACAGCAACTGTTAAAACATGGGTTGTAAGAGAATAAATAAAAAGCCGGTTCAAAGCCGGCTTTTTATTGTCTTGGTTCCAACTAACTAATTCATTAACTAAAATTAAGATTTGGAATGAAAGAGATAAGATTTAGACTATTCCTGGTTTTAGGAGCCATTGCTCTTTCTGTCTACCTTTTAATACCTACCTATAAAGATTTTCAAAATAATAGAAAAGTTACTCAACAATTAACTTATCTTGAAGACAGTCTTAAGAAGAGCAATCCTAATTTACCAGCAATTCAAATTAAAGAGTTTATTAACAACAAAAGAGACAGTATCTTATCGAATAATCCGGATTACAGAGCTGCTCGAGAAAAAAGAGTTAAACTTGGTCTCGACTTACAGGGCGGCATGTATCTCGTAATGGAAGTCAATACTGCAAAGCTTCTTGAAAAATTAGCTAAAGAACCTGATGACCAGTTCAATCAAATATTAAATGAAGCAGAAAAAGAATCTAGACTTTCAAATGAAAATGTTGTTTCAATTCTTGCTCGTAAAATGAAAGAAAAAGGAATTCGTTTAAGCAGATACTTCGGCACAATCAGAGAAGATGATGATAAAATTATTTCAAGACTTTTAGAACAGGAAGCTGATGCAGTTACACGAGCTATCGAAATTATTCGCAATAGAGTTGACCAGTATGGTGTATCCGAGCCAAACATTCAAAAACAGGGTTCAAGAAGAATTGTTATAGAACTTCCTGGTATTGCAAGAGAAGAAGAAGCTAAAAGACTTCTTCAGGGAAGAGCTTTGCTTGAATTCAAATTGGTTAAAGACCCTGAATTTGCAATTCCAATTATGAAGCGCATTGATGAAGTACTTGCTGCATCTCTTAAGGGTGATTCTCTAACAGCAGATACAACAAAAACTGCTAAAGCTGATACTTCAAAACAACAGAATTTAACAGAAGAACAATTTGCAAAAGAACATCCATTCTTTGCAATTGCAAGATTAATTGACCCTCAAGGAAGAATTCCTGATGCATTTGTAAAAGAATCAGATAGACAAAAATTAAATGCATATCTTGAACGACCTGAAGTTAAAAAAGTAATTCCTGATAATATTGAATTTGTATATGATGCAAAGCCAGAAGTTGGTCCTGATGGTTCTAAGTATTATCGATTATACATGTTAAATAAAAACCCCGAACTAACAGGTGGAGTTATTGTAGATGCTCAATCGAACATTGACCCTACAACCTCTGCTCCTATTGTTACAATGCAAATGAATTCAGAAGGTGCACGTGAATGGGCAAGAATCACAGGTTCAAATATTGGCAAAAGATGTGCTATTGTTCTCGACGGAGTTGTTTATTCTGCTCCTGTAATTCAGAATAAAATTCCTTCCGGAAATTCTCAAATAAGTGGCATCCCAAATCTCGACGAAGCAAAACTTCTTGAAATTGTATTAAAAGCTGGTGCACTTCCAGCGCCTGTTGACATTATCGAACAAAGAAGTGTTGGACCTTCACTCGGTCAGGATTCAATTAAACAAGGTTCTAATTCTGTTTTATTTGGTTACTTGCTTGTAGCTTTATTCATGGCATTCTATTATAAAAAAGCAGGAACAATTGCAGATTTAGGTCTTGTTGTCACTGTATTATTAATTCTTGGTGTGCTTGCTGGTTTTCAGGCTACGTTAACATTGCCAGGTATCGCTGGTATAGTTTTAACAATGGGAATGGCTGTTGATGCCAATGTTATTATTTATGAAAGAATAAGAGAAGAATTAGCAACTGGAAAAACCGACCGAGCTGCCGTTGATGCAGGATTTAAAAATTCTCTATCGGCAATTCTTGACTCGAACATTACAACATTCTTTACAGGTATCATACTCTATCAATTTGGAAGTGGTCCTGTTCAAGGTTTTGCTTTAACACTTATGATTGGAATTCTTACAAGTTTATTCTCTGCACTTGTTCTTGTTCGAATGATTTTTGATTACATGATTTCCAAAGGTTATAAAATTAATGTAGGTTAATAAAGGAGAAATTAAATAGATGCGCTTATTCGATAATCTAAATATTAACTTCATGAGTAAAAGAACAACATTTTATGTTGTTTCTTCAGTTGTTCTATTAATTGGTTTACTCAATATTTTAATAAGAGGTCTTCAATTTGGAATCGATTTTAAAGGCGGCACTGAAGTAGCAATTCAATTTGAAAAACCGATTGACATTGCAAAAATTAGAAGTGAAGTTGATAAAATTGGTTTAGGAAATGTCGAAGTTAAAACTTTTGGCGGCTCTACTGGAATTTTATTAAGAACAGAATTACAGGAAATTCCTTCGAATGTTATTCCAAAAGTTAAATCAAAAATTGAATCTATCATTGAAAACACTTTACCAGGCGTAGAAAAAAAAGTAATTGATTCTACTTCAAATTCTATTACATACAATTTTTCTGACCCTCAAACTGCAGAAATTATTAACAACCGATTATTTGATGCTGGATTCCAAACTGCTAAAGTTTCAGAAGAACCAACAAACACTGCTGTTGTAGTACGACTTGGAATTGCTGACTGGATTAAAGAAAATCTCTCTGAAAAATTTGTTGATAATCCTTTCAATGTTTTAAAAGAAGATAAGGTTGGGCCAAAAGTTGGTAAAGAATTAAAGACTGATGCAGTAATAGCAGTTATGCTCTCTCTGGTTGTAATTCTTATTTATCTTGGTTTCAGATTTAAATTTGCTTTTGCTCTAGGTGCTGTTATTGCTTTGTTCCACGATATTTTAATCACACTTGGATTGTTTGCAATTTTATATGGAGTAATACCTGGATTCAATCTTGAAATAACAGTTAGTGTTGTTGCTGCTTTTCTTACATTGGTTGGTTATTCAATTAACGATACTGTAATTGTCTTTGACAGAGTAAGAGAACAAATGAAACTTCATAAATCTTTGCCGCTCGAAGAAAACATGAATCATGCAATTAACAAAACTATGAGCAGAACTTTGATAACTGTCTTTACAACTTTATTAACAATTGTTGTTCTCTTAATTTTTGGCGGCGAGGTTTTAAGAGGTTTTGCATTTGCACTATTTATCGGTATGATAACTGGAACATATTCATCAATCTTTATTGCAAGCGCATTTGTTCTTGAAGTGGCTAATAGAACAAAAACCAAAATTGAATTTTAATTCCCTCCTTTTTAGAAGAGACACCAATCAGGTGTCTCTTCAATTTATTTAACTTTCATTACCAAGCAGGTAATATCATCGCTTTGCTCTGCCCCATCAATAAATTCATTCACGCTTTCTTTTATTTTTTCTAAAATTTCTTCTGGCTGTAAATGGGAATTTTCCAAAACCAAATTTTCCAATCGTTCATCTGAGTATTCATCCAAATTTTTATTCATTGCTTCTGTAATTCCATCAGTAAATAAAACAATAACATCTCCACTGTTAAGTTTTATAGTTTCAGAAATGTATGGAATTGTGGTTGGCAAAAACCCAAGTACCATCCCTCCCTTTTTTAATTTATGAATCTTCCCTTCTCTCAAAAGCAAAGGAGGATTATGCCCAGCATTAACATAAGTCAATTGTTTGTTGGTATTGTCAAACAGACACCAGAAAAATGTAATGAAACTGCCCATTGTTGTATTCTCTGCTACAAGATCATTAATCAAATTTGTAGCTTCGTCAAGAGGAAGTTTTTGTTTGCAAATTGATTTTAGGAATGCCTGCAAATTAGCCATTAAAAGTGAAGCAGGAACACCTTTGCCCGATACATCTGCAATAGCAATTAAAATTTTTTCATCATCAAGTTTAACAATATCATAATAGTCTCCTCCAACAATTCTTGCAGAAACATTGTAAGCTGCCAAACTTAAATTCGGCAATGAAGGAATTGTTTTGGGCAAAAGATTTTTTTGAATACTTCGTGCAGTTTCTAAATCTCTTTCCATTCTTTGCTTTTCAAGCATCTCCTTAAACAATCTTGCATTTTCAATTGAAATAATTGCAAGACTTCCGAGCGAATAAATAAATTCAACATCGGACTTTGAGTATGGAAGATTATTTTTCCTTTTTCCAAGTAATATCAAGCCTTTGGTTTCATTCTTAATTTGCATTGGGACAATCAATTCAACTCCCAAATTAAACAGAGTTTTATATTCCTTTTGAAAATTTTGTTTAAGAATTGGTTTGTCAAATAAGTTTATATCGCATTGTCTTAATGCATCATTCAATAAATTTTCATTAAAACTATTTTCTAAAAAAGAAAAATTTTTTCTATCACAAATAATAATTGCATAATCTGAAACAAGCATATGACCAATTAATGTGTAGACAAGTAATCTCCCAATTGCCTCAGGTTCGAGAATGCCGCTGAATTCTTTGCTTAAATCAAATAGTGAACTCAATTGATTGACTTTTGCATCAAGTTCTCGATTAACATTTTTCAGTTTGTTTACAATTAAAGAATTTTCTATAGCAGTTGCTCCGACATTTAATATTGTTTTTAAGAATTCAATATCATCTTCTTCATATTTCTGGTTTGTTAATTTTCTTCCTAATAAAATTAATCCTTTTATTCCCTGAGAAGATTTTATTGTCTGAACAACTTCAAAATTATTTTGCAAAAGAAACTCATTAAATTCTTTGCTTGAAGAAATTTCTTCCAATTTAATCGAAGGGAATGTATCAATAGCTTCTTTGCTTATTCCTTTGAAGGCTTTTACTTGCAGAACATTATCATCATTTAATAAAGCAATTAAACCTTTTGATGTATGAAATTTTCCAAGACATGTAAGTAGTATGTTGTTCAATGCAAAATCAAGGTCAAGACTTGAATTAACGAGATTGCTGAAATCAACAAGTGCAGATAGATTTCTTAAGGCTGCATTGTTATCAAATTTTTGCATGCCTAATGTTCAATATATTTAACTAAAATTACCTGGTTGCGATTATCATCAAGAGTAGAATATTTAACTTCATCCATAAGTTTTTTCATTAAGTACATTCCCAAGCCACCAATTTTCTTTTGTTTGTAGTATTCCTGAATATTGGGTTCTGGCACAAGTTCAGGATTAAAATGATTACCATTATCAATTATTGTTACAATGAACTTATCATCATGAACATTTATTGAAAGATTGATTATACCATCAGGAGAATAATTATAAGCATGTTTGATAATATTGGTGCAGGCTTCGTCAACTGCAAGGACAATTTTTTCAATTGTGTCTTCAGAAAATTTACACTCCTCTGCTGCCTTCCGCGTAAATTCTCTTACTTTGGAAAGATTTTCTGTAGTACTATTAACTATTAGTACTTTTTCAAATTTTTTATTCAACTGGTTCAAGATTTTTCCTGTTCGATAAACTTGTTAATAGCTTCTTTTTCATCTTTATAAAATTCATACAATAAAGGAAATCCAAGTAAATCAAAAATGTTGTAAACATTTTCTTTTAGATTGGAAAATTTAATATCACCGTTGTTTTGACGCATTGTTTCAATGTATGCCATGAATACTCCAAGACCTGCACTGCTTATGTAATTCAGCTCGTTGAAGTTAACAACCACACGGAAATTTTTTTCTTCAAGAAGTTTATTGAAAACATTTTCTAATTCCGGTGCTGTATGAGCATCAAGATAGCCCTTAACATCAATAATACTTACTGATTCAAAACGACGGAGATTTACATTAAAATCTGCCATTCATCACTCCAATTTTTTCTTGATTTGTTTTATCAAGATTTTTGTATTTACATTGATTAAAATAATTAGTTTTTACTTGAATACCATCTGAACAAAACAAGTGTAATATCATCGTGCTGTGTATTATCTTTTGAGAATATTGTCAAATCTTTGATAATCTCATTCGAAATCTCATCTAAAGTTTTGTCACAATTTTTTTGAATTATCTTTTCTAATCTTTCATAACCATAATCTTTGTATTCAGCATTTTTTGCTTCTGGAATTCCATCAGAATAAAATGCAATAATATCACCATCTTTGAGATTAATTTGCATTTCTTTCAATGAGTTTGCAAAACCATTTGAATAATCCAAGCCCAATCCAAGACCTGATGGAAGCAGTCTTTCAATTTTTCCTTCAGAGCAATAGATTACAGGAGGATGACCTGCCCTTACAAAATTAAGAATTCCATTTTTTATATCCACAATTCCATAAACTGCTGTAACAAAACTTTTGCGGTTCAAACTATTTTTAAGCACTTCATTAATTTTTATCAGCAATTCTGTTGGCGATGTAATTAATTTCGCCAGCGATTCAAAAATGCCTTTTATCTCAGCCATTATGAATGCAGCAGTAATGCCTTTACCCGAAACATCAGCAACAACAAAACCTAATTTGTTGTCGTTCAATTCAAAAAAGTCATAATAATCTCCTCCAACTTCAAAAGCTGGAATAAACATTGCAGAAATTTTTAATTGTTCAGATTCTGGAATTTTATTTGGTAAAATTTTTCTTTGTATATCTCTTGCAACATCGAGTTCTTTTTCAAGTCGTTCTTTTTCAATTGATTCTGCAATCAATTTAGCATTTTCAAGAGCTACAGCTGCATAATCTGCAAATGCTTGAATAGAACGTTTGTCTTCTTCATCAAAATTTACTTCATGCCGTCTTGCAGCAAATAGATAACCATTAATAGCTCCATGAACCTTAAGTGGTGCTATTGCAATTGATTTGTAATTTAAATTGTCATTGCTTTCGTTAAGAAAACTGCTGTCAAGTATGTTAACATTTGTTAAAGGTTCTTTTTTCTGTAAAAATTTTTTTGTTAATCTATCTGCATCAACATAAGCAATATTTTTCACAGAGTTCAATTCGTAATCACCGTCATTTTTGGTAACAAGCCACGCTGCATATGAATTACAAACTTTAGTTGTTATCGAAGTAACAGTATCTGCTAATTCTTTGAAATCAAAAACTTGCGTTATTAATTTTGTTAAATCCATTAAAGAAGAAACTTCTTCAGATTTTCTGTCAAAAGCTTCAGCAGTCGGCATGTGAAATAATGTTGTAAAGAGTATGATTCCAAAGTATATCATTCCATAAATCATAATTAAACTGTAAATAGAGACAAAACCTGATGAAAAATTTGAAAGAAAAATTTTAGCAGTTGTGTTTTCATTTAATAAAGAATAATTAAGTCCAAACAGAATTGATAATACAA
Organism: Rosettibacter sp. KY25; assembly: GCF_057554405.1. Classification (NCBI taxonomy): domain Bacteria; kingdom Pseudomonadati; phylum Ignavibacteriota; class Ignavibacteria; order Ignavibacteriales; family Melioribacteraceae; genus Rosettibacter; species Rosettibacter sp. KY25. The sequence continues at coordinate 252,690 of NZ_BAAJAO010000001.1, forward strand.
CCGAGATTATCAATAAATAGGTTTTTTGCTTTTTTGAAAGAAATGCAATCCAAGATACTTTTAATGAATTCAAGCATATTAAAACAATTGAAACGACATAAAATGCATCATGAATAAAATCGAGTGAAGAATCAACCTGGGATAAATCCGAGAAAAAAGTTATTGCAAAGAAAATTATCATTGTATTGAAATGCAATGACTGGTCTTTAATCTGCCGAAGGAAAAAGAGTGTTCTGAATGTCGAAAATATATAGATTACAGAAGCAATAAAAACAAAGTCGATTACAATTGAAATTAAAGAATTAAAAACATCCGTATGATAATTTTCCTGAATATTTTTGCCGAATAAAGAATTTGTAACTGAAATGATGAAGAAAATTAAAGCTGCAAGGATTCCGGAATTTAGAATTAAAGAAAGTGGGGCTTCTTTCTTTGTTTCAACGATTGAATTCATGTAATGAAATAAAAAGTAAAGAACACCAAAGACCAGCACTTCGTTTATTATAAAAAGAATCAATGAAGTATGGATTGGAAATATCAGATTAAAGATTACAAGTAAAATCGAAATTATAATTGTGTTTTCTAATCTTCTGGCTAATGTTGTTCTAAAATTATTTGTATTCATTTCATAAAATCAATTTTTATACTTGACAGATTTTTTATATTTCTTTTTTGCTTCATAAACTGAATCAGAATATTTCTTTTCTAACTGCCTGCCAAGCGAATCCATTTTTTTGCCAAATTCTTCCCAATCTTTCTGCTTTGCAGCTATTTCAAGAGCTTTACTTACAAATTCAAGAGGATTTTCAAAATTCAGCTGAATTCTATCTTTCAATTCATGCTTCTGCAATTCATTATATTTTTTTTGTTCCATCTTCAAGCTACTTAGCACATTTACTCTAATGCTTTCACTTATTGCAGGGATAATTTCATTTAATTCAATCGGGATATTTATCTTAATATTATTTGTGTCCTCTATAGAAAAGTATTTTGGAATTTTTTTATTTCTATTATCAATGGATAATTCAATATTTATTTTCTTCAGCTTCTTATCAATTGCAGGTGGTTCGATATATCCATTCAAATCTAATCTTATTTTGTTTGTATCAATTGTAAAAGACTTTTTAAATATTGTATCAGGAGTAATAAAAATATATTGATTATCAGGATTCTTTTTTGCAAGAGAAATTATTTTTTGAAAATTAATATTCTTAGGAATATTTAATTTATAAATCTTAGCGGCTGCGTAGTGATTTATTTTTATAAGGTAATTTATCAAATCAGCTGTAATTATATTCTGAAGTTCTGCAAGTTTAGGATTAACTGCTATTGTTTTGTCGTTCATTAAAATTGATAAAGAAATTTCTTTTTTATAAGAATTAAGAATTGAATCAACTTTTTCTTTTTCATCTTCATTTAATCCCAAATACTCAATAAACTTGTTATAATTTTCTGTGTTTTTGTTGAATGGTAGTTTTTTAATTTCAAGAACTTGTTGATTATTTTTTTCATCAGAAACTATAAGCACTTTATTATTTTGCTTATCAATTGGTATTGTTTTATATAAAGCAAAGTTAAATATGTCTTCATTTGTAATTTGAGAGCTGGAGAATATTGGTTTTAGGTTTTCCATATAAAACGAAACTAAATCTTTTTTCCCTTTTTCAATTAATCCACTCATAGTACCTTTGTTATGATAAAAAACAAACATCAAAAAAATTGTAAGAATAATAAACGGAAGAACTGGTAAATATTTTCTAAGAAAATTTTTTTCAATATTTCCTATTGAATTTTTCACATCAAAGATTCCATTCTTTTTGAAATGGTTCAAGAATAATTCTCAAACTTTCACGAGCTCTAAATATTCTTGATTTAATAACACCTACTTCTGTTCCAAGTTGTTCAGCTATTTCTTTGTAACTTAATCCTTCAATATCTCTAAGAATTAAAGGCACTTTTAATTTCTCTGGCAATTTATCAATTGCTTTTCTAACAAGTTGTGGAAGATCAACATTTTCAGAAAATGGTCCTGTTGGATATTCTCTATCAGAATCTCCAAGAGGAACAAATATGCTGCGAACTTTTTTCTTCCTTAAAAAATCTCTGCATTTATTAATTGTTATTCTATATAACCAAGTTGTAAATTTAGATTCAAATCTGAACTCCTTTAACTTGTGATATACACTTATAAAAACTTCTTGAGAAATATCATCAACATTTTCAGCATCACCAAGAGTAATAAAGACCAAATTGCGCACTTTATCTCTGTGCTTAATAACTAGTGTTCTAAATACAGATTCATCTCCATCAATGAAATTTTTAATTAAAGCAAAATCTTCGTCCTGAACTTCAAGTATTTTAGATTTTTCTTCCAGAGCCATTGTTTTAGACGGTAATTAAGAAATAATGTTTTATTGATAAAAAAATTTTTTCAAGCTCTATCATGGTATATAAAATTATTTTATTTTTACAATAAGATTCCATAACTTAACTGCCAATATAAATATTTGTTAATCATTATACCCAAAGGAATATAAATAAGGAAACAAATAATTTTCGGGAGAAATTATGAAAATAAAAACCTATGAAAAATACGGAGCCGTTGTAATTGAGCTCAAAGGAAACGTAATGGGCGGACCAGAAGCTCAAGAATTCAGTGACCTTTTACACAAACTTTTGGAAGAAGGCAAAAAAAATGTTGTTATTGATTTAGCTGAATGTAAATTTATGAATAGTTCAGGCTTGGGTATGTTAATAAGCGGATATACAACAATGAAGAACGGTGGCGGTTCATTAAAATTAGCTAATGCTACAGAAAAAATTGAAAGTCTTTTAGTAATAACAAAATTAATCACAATATTTGAACATTATTCATCTGTTGACGAAGCAGTAAAAAGCTTTAGTAGTAATTAATTATAAACTCCGGAATTATTCCGGAGTTTTTCCCTTCTTATTAATTTAACAGGAGTAAATGATGAGTGTTACCATTGTCGTGGGAAGTCAATGGGGAGACGAAGGTAAAGGTAAAATTGTCGATTTACTTTCTGAACGATATGATATAGTTGTAAGATATCAAGGTGGTGCAAATGCTGGACATACAGTGCAAATAGGTGATAAGCAATACATTCTCCATCTTATTCCTTCAGGTATTCTAAGAGAAAATGTTATATGTGTTATTGGCAATGGAGTGGTAATTGACCCCAAAGCTTTACTTGAAGAAATAGAACTTCTCGAGAGTAACGGCATAAGTATTAAAGGAAGATTATTTATTAGTCATAATGCTCACCTTATAATGCCGTATCATAAACTCCTTGATTCAATCAGCGAAAGTGGCAATGCAAGAATTGGAACAACAGGAAGAGGTATTGGTCCCTGTTACATAGATAAATATGCAAGAAAAGGAATTAAGATTGTTGACCTTTTAGATAAAACTGTACTCGAAGAAAAAATAAAATTTAACTTAGAAGAAAAAAACAATCTGCTCAAGAAAGTTTACAATCATGAAGAATTGGATGTAAATGAAATTATTAAAGAATATCTTGAATTCGATAAAAAAATTGATCAGTATATCACAGATGTTCCAACATATCTAAATAATGCAATTTCAGAAGGCAAATCAATTTTGCTTGAAGGCGCACAGGGTACTCTGCTTGATGTAGACTTTGGGACATATCCTTATGTTACTTCTTCAAATCCTACATCTGGAGGTGCATGCACAGGAACAGGAATTCCACCAACAAAAATAATGTCAGTAATTGGAATTGTAAAAGCATATACAACCAGAGTCGGATTGGGACCATTTCCTACAGAACTTACAGATGAAGAAGGAGAACAATTAAGAAAAGCCGGAGCAGAATATGGCGCCACAACTGGAAGACCTCGTAGATGCGGCTGGTTCGATGCTTTTTTGTTAAATTATTCGAGAATGATAAATGGAATTGAAAGAGCAGCAATTACTAAACTTGATGTTCTTAGTTATCTCGATGAAATAAAAGTTTGTATAGGTTATGAAATAAATGGGAAAAGATTAAAAACATTTCCAACGGATGTAAATCAACTGATGAAAGTAAAACCAATTTATGAAACTTTGCCTGGCTGGAAAAAGAATATATCCAACATAAAATATTACGATGAACTTCCAAGCGAGGCTAAAGATTACTTGAGTTTTATTTCTGAGCAAAGTGGTTTCGAAATAAGCATAATTTCAGTTGGACCAAGTCGCCAGCAAACTATTGAACTCTAATTAATTATTTTTCACTAAAAATTATCTTTCTATGAAAATCTTCAGAGGCTCTTTTGCCTTGAAGTTAAAAATGATGCTGCTTCTTATTGGTACTCTCATAGCATTAGGAACCTGGTTCTATACTCAAAATCTTGTCAATAAATTACAAAAAAGAGAAAAAGAAATTGTTGAGTTATATGCAAAAAGTCTTGAATACATTACCAGCCCATCTTCACCCGAAACAGATTTAACATTCATATTTCAAAATGTAATTCAAAGAATTGATTTTCCATTAATTTTAACTGATGAGAATAATGAAATAATTTCCACAGAAGCAGGAATTGGCTATAAAAATATTGATATTAAAAAAGGTTTGTCTCAAAAACAAATTAAAAAAATACTAAAAGATAAATTAGAAAAATTATCAAGATACCATACACCAATTAGTGTTAAAACTCCGGATGGGAAAGTAATTCAATACATTTATTACGGTGATTCTGACATAATCGAAAAATTAAAGTACTATCCTTACTTACAGATATTATTTGCAATATTTTTTCTGCTGATTGCATACTCAAGTTTCAATTACATCAGGAAAAATGAACAAAGCAGCATCTGGGTTGGAATGTCGAAAGAAACTGCACATCAATTAGGAACACCTATCTCGAGTCTCTTAGGCTGGCATGAAATATTAAAAATGAATTTTGAAAATCCCGATAAAGTTCTTGATGTTGCTGAAGAAATTAAAAATGACTTGAACAGATTAAATAAAATTGTCACACGATTTTCGAAAATAGGTTCTCAACCTGAATTAAAAGAAGAATCTCCCTATGAAATTATCCAGAAAATTATTCATTATTTTGAAAGACGAATTCCTCAGCTTGGCAAAAATGTAACAATTTCAATCAAAGGTAATAAAGAATCAAAAGCCAAAATCAATGCAGAATTATTTGAATGGGTCATAGAGAATTTAATTAAGAATGCCCTTGATGCAATTGAAAATAAAGAAGGTAAAATAGAATTTAATATTTCATCTTCAAAAAAATATGTCAGCATTGAAGTATCTGATACAGGCAAAGGTATAGAGCATAACAAAAGAAAAGAAATATTTAAGCCAGGCTATTCAACAAAAAGAAGAGGCTGGGGTTTGGGCTTAAGCCTTTCAAAAAGAATTATTGAAGAATATCACAAAGGGAAAATTTTTGTTAAGGAATCAGTAGTCAATAAAGGAACTACTTTCAAAATTTTATTAAAAAGATAATATGAAGAATGTCGATAAATCAATTAGTTTTTTAAAATTTGATTTAATAAAAAATTATAAACTCTTTAAATTATTTTTAAAGAGAAAAATTTTTCCTTTGCATTTTGAAAACGATTATTTATATTTGCAATAGAAATATCCCTCGACACGAAGGAATTGCCCTCGTTCCTGAGTGTCGATAACCCTCCTAATAGAAGCATATCGAACTGGTATGGTGTCGCCCTCAGCCATACCAGTTTTTTTTTTATCTTATGAGATATTATTTTTATAGATTAATAATCCAATTATCTTTAGTGGAGACATAAAATGTCAAATTCTCAAAAGAAAAGACCATCATGGGATGAATATTTTCTTAAAGTTGCAATGCTTGTCTCGGAACGAGCAACCTGTCCACGTATGCATTGTGGCTGTGTAATTGTAAAAGACAAACAAATTTTATCAACTGGATATAATGGTTCAATTCCGGGAGATGACCACTGCGAGGATGTAGGCTGCATGATTGTTGATAATCATTGCGTAAGAACAATTCATGCTGAAATGAATGCACTTCTTCAATGTGCTTTACATGGGGTGAGCACACAAGGTGCAACTGCATACATAACCAATATGCCCTGCACAAACTGTGCAAAAGCTCTTATTGCTGCTGGTATCAAAGAGATTGTAATATTTTCTGATTATCACGATACACTTGCTGAAGAATTTTTTGCCAGAGCTAAAGTAAACATAAAAAGATTACCCATGCCTGGGAAAGAAATCAATTATGATTTAGAAAATTATACTTCGGCAAAAAAAATAGGTAAATAAACTTCTAAAGAATCTTATGAATTGAGAGAATAACTTAAGAGTAAATAAACTCAAAAAGCAGTATATTCAATTTAAAATTTTATTTATCTATGAAAATAACAAAAGAGAATCTGCAGAGATATTTAAAACCGCAATATTTTTTTAATCGAGAACTAAGCTGGTTGGAATTTAATAGAAGAGTTCTTGAAGAAGCTCTGAACCCACATCTTCCTTTATTAGAAAAAATTAAATTCATTTCGATTTTCTTTTCAAACCTTGATGAATTTTATATGATTCGTGTTTCTGGACTTAAAGAACAGATAAGGGCAAATGTTTACGAAGCATCAATTGACGGTTTAACTCCTATTGAACAACTAAGGCAAATTGAAAATACACTTAAGCCAATGTTAAATCAAATTTATGATTACTGGAATAATTATATAATTCCTGAACTAAGAAAAAATAAAATTTTTATTTGCAATATCGATGAGTTAACCAAAGAAGAAAAGGAAGGATTAAACAATTATTTCATAAAAGAAATTTATCCAGTATTAACTCCTTTAGCTTTTGACCCTGGAAGACCTTTCCCCTACATTTCAAATCTAAGCTTAAGTTTTGCAATCTTAATTAAAAACCAAAAAGGGGAAAAACATTTTGCAAGAGTCAAAGTGCCAAATATTTTACCTCGTCTTTTAAGAATAGATAAAATAATTAAAACTAAGTCATGCAATTCAAATGGAGCTATTAAATTTGTATGGATTGGTGATTTAATAAAATCAAATCTAAACATGCTCTTTCCTGGACTCGAAGTTCTTGAAGCTTACAGATTCAGAATTACAAGAAACACCGACCTTGAAATTCAGGAAGATGAAGCCGACGACTTGCTTCAGTTAATCGAAGAAAATATTCGTCAAAGAAAATTTGGTTCTGTTGTTCGGCTTGAAGTTGAAAAACAAATGCCGGATTATATGATTGATACATTGATTGAAAATCTAGAAATCACTCGCGATGACTTGCATATTATTGATGGCACTTTAGGATTAAGTGATGTAATTCAACTTTATGATTTATCTATGCCTCATTTAAAGGACAAACCTTTTTACCCAGTAACACCTGTAATATTTGATGAAGAAGAAAATATTTTTTCTCTCATTAGCAAAAAAGATATTTTGATCAATCATCCGTATGAATCATTTACTCCAGTTGTTGATTTTATTAAAGAAGCTTCTCGTGACCCTGATGTTCTTGCAATAAAACAAACTTTATACAGAGTTGGACAAAATTCACCAATTGTAAAATATTTAATAGAAGCAGCAGAAAGAAAAAAGCAGGTTGCAGTTTTAGTTGAATTAAAAGCAAGATTTGATGAAGAAAATAATATTTACTGGGCACGAGAACTTGAAAAAGCCGGCGTTCATGTTGTTTATGGTTTGGTTGGATTGAAAACCCATGCTAAAATGACACTTGTTGTTCGCAAGGAAGCTGAGGGCGTTAAAAGGTATGTTCATTTATCAACAGGAAACTACAATATCGAAACAGCAAAAATTTATACGGACATTGGACTCTTTACAACTGATGAAGAAATATGTGCAGATGTATCTGAAATTTTTAATTATCTTACAGGATATTCAGAACAAAAGGAATATAGAAAATTATCAGTCGCTCCAATCAACAAAAGACAAACATTTCTCGAATTAATTGAAAGAGAAATAAAAAATGTAAAAGCTGGAGGGAAAGGACATTTAATATTCAAACTCAATTCACTTGTTGACCCAATTTTGATTGCAGCATTATACGAAGCATCCCGCAACGGAGTTAAAATTGATTTAATAGTAAGAGGTATTTGTTGTTTAATTCCTCAGGTTCCTAATTTAAGTGAAAATATTAGAGTAATCAGTATTGTAGGAAGATTCTTAGAACACAGCAGAATTTATTACTTCTATAACAATGGCAAAGAAGAAATTTATTTAAGCAGTGCTGATTTAATGCAAAGAAATTTAGACCGGAGAATTGAAATTACATTTCCAATTAAAGACCCCGACCACAAAGCATTTCTTAAAGAACACATCTTAGAAACCTGCATGAGAGATAATGTGAAAGCAAGAGTTTTGCTTCCAACAGGGAAATATGTTTTTAATCATCCAGTTTATAATGAACCGATCTTAGACCATCAGGAATACATGATGCAGCTTGCTATTTCTAATTCCAAAAAAACAATTACTCATGAAATCAATAATGTTAAAAGCATCAGGAAAAGTTTATAGATTTCAAGAAAGAATATCAAATATTAAAATCATTCATATACAAATTAATTATCTGTTACAATTAAAAAATCTTATCCAAATAAAAACCAGATTCTTGAAACAATAAAACAAACCGAAATTCCCAGAATAATTGGAAGAAAAGTTGAAATTAAAGCCCACTTCACACTATTTGTTTCTTTATAAATAGTAAAAATAGTTGTGGAACATGGATTATGAAGTAAACTAAAGAGCATCAAATTAATGCCTGTTAAAGTTGTCCATCCTCCTGCATGTAACAAGGCAGCAACATCAGAAATATTTTCAAGTTCAAACATAACACCAGCACCAGCACCTACCCCTGATATTTTTGTTGTTAACACTGTAAGCATCAAAACTGTTGGAATCACAATTTCGTTGGCAGGAATTGCTATTATATATGCAAGAATAATTACTCCATTTAATCCAATAAAAACAGCAGCTGGATTAATCCAATTAATAAAATGTTCAGCCAGACTAATTTGATTAACATTAATATTAGCAACTAGCCAGATGAGCGCTCCAGCCGGCAAAGCAAAAACTACTGCTCTCCATAATACAAATATTGTTCTATCAATTAGGGATGTATAAAGAATCTGTAAAATTTTTGGTGGACGATAAGGAGGCAATTCTAGACTAAAAGCTGAGGCTTCTCCTTTTAATAATGTTCTTGATAATAACCATGAAACAATCAAACTAAAAGCAATTCCTATTATTGCAATGCCTACAACAGCAGCTGCGGAGATTAATCCTGCTAAATATGGCGGCACTAAGCTCCCAATAAAAATTGATGCAATTAAAATTTGTGTAGGCCATCTTCCATTGCATAAAGAAAAATTATTTGTGATTATTGCTATTAATCTTTCACGCGGACTATCGATAATTCTTGTTGCAATTACACCAGCAGCATTGCAGCCAAATCCCATAGACATTGTTAAAGCCTGTTTTCCATGAGCTCCTACTTTTTTGTAAAGACTATCCATATTAAATGCTACTCTTGGCAGATAACCAAAATCTTCAAGAAATGTAAATAATGGAAAGAATATAGCCATTGGCGGAAGCATAACACTTACAACCCATGCCATAGCAAGATAAGCTCCATCAATTAAAACACCGCTGAGCCACCACGGAAAATGTAAATCAAATGCAATCCCTTTTAAGAATGGATGAATTGTATCAACAAGCAAAAATGAAATTAATTTTGAAGGATAATTTGCTCCTACAATGGTAAGCCAAAATACTAACGCAAGAAGTAAAAACATAATTGGAAAACCAGTCCATTTGCTTGTTACAATTTTGTCTATAAATCTATCTAAATCGAATTTTTGTTTTTCCCCTTTTTTAATTACAACACTTTGAGCAATTTCTTCTGCATTTTTATAAATTGACTCAATTATTAAATCATGCAAGCCATCTCCAAGATGCCATCTTAGCTTGTTTGCTGTTTCAATTAAATTTTCTCTATCCATAAAGAATATTCTCCATATTTATACAGAAACATTTTCTGCTAATTTAATTGTTCCTATTTCGCCCGAACGAACAGCATCAATAATTCTCTGGTCTCCTTCAAGTAAACGCAATGCAATCCATCTTGTATTATTAAGATTAGGAAATAATTCTTGAAGTTTTTTATCAAGTTCTTCTACAGCATGTGTAAGTTTGTTAAAACCATGAGTTACTCTGAATGGTCTGCAAACATAACTTCCTGTTGCAACTTCATAAATCATTTTTAATAACTCAGAAATTCCAATTTTTTCTCTTGCTGCTGTGGGAACAACAGGAATTCCCAATTTCCTTGATAATTGTCTATCATCAATCTTGATACCGTGTCGTTCTGCTTCATCAATCAGATTAAGACATAAAATTGCTCTATCTGTAATTTCCAAAACTTGAAGAACAAGATTAAGATTTCTTTCCAATCTTGTAGAATCAACTACAATTACAGTTACATCAGGTTGACCAAATAAAATAAAATCTCTTGCAATTTCTTCATCAGTACTTGTAGAAAGCAAAGAATAAGTTCCGGGCAAATCAACAATTTTAAATCGCTTATTGGCATAAATAAAACCGCCTTCTGCTCTGCTTACAGTTTTGCCAGGCCAATTTCCTGTATGCTGTTTTAATCCTGTTAGATTATTAAAGACAGTACTTTTCCCAGTATTTGGATTTCCAGCTAATGCAACAACATAGTCAAAGTCAGTCATATCAATACCAAGTCTTATCAAATGACTTAAATTATGAGCAGGACAATTAGCGCAATTTTTACTTAATTCATTTTCCATTTTTAATTTACCTCTTTAATAAAAATATAATCAGATTGATTTTTGCGTAATGCTATTAATGTTCCTCTAACTTCATATGCTACAGGGTCTCTTCCAATGCTTTCAAGGACTGCCTTAATTTTTGTACCTGGCACAATTCCTAAATCCAGCAATCTTCTTCTTTGCTGTCCTCTCAAAGCTCTTGATAAACTAGAAATAATTGCTGTCTCTCCTACTCTAAGTGTTGATAATGGTTTAATTGATTCTTTAACAAAAACTTTTTCTTCAATTTCTTTAACACTAATATTTTTTGCTTCTGTTAAGGATAATAAAATTTCTCGTCCCTCGGTTTTGATTAATACTTTATCACCAGAATTTCTAATTACCTGCAGCTGCATATCTGGAAAAATTCGATAAGAATTTAATGCCGCATAAATTTCTTTGGGCTCATCTTCAATGTGAATAATTTGAGCAAGTGCACCTTCTCTCATTTCATTAAGAAATTTACTTTTTTCTTTATGAATAATTCCTTTTTCGGTTGGAATTGGGTCTCCGTGAGGATCAATTAAAGGATTCCCAAGTTCGACTGCAATTTTGTTTGCTTCTTCAATTTCTATTTCATGTTCTTTTTCTTCTGCTAATTTATGCCACTGCGTTCCATCTATACTTGTTTTTTCTGCAAAATATCTTTCAAGCAATCTATGAATTCGTATAATTTTAAGTGCATTATCTCTTCCACTTTCTGTTAATGAAATTATTCCTTCATTACTTTCAATTAAATTCAGTTCTTCAAGCCTATCAATCAACTTTTTTGCATCATCTCTTTTAAGTGATAAACTTTTACCAATACTATCAATTGTGCAGAGATAAGAATTATATTCACCGTCATAAAGTTGTTTTAATGTATCTTCAATTAAGATTTTTTCCTTTTGCTTTTTGATTTTTACAAATCTTTCAATAATCTTTTTTCGATAAAGAAGAATTATTACTACGAATATTATTATGAGAAATAAAAAAATTTTCATGAACTCACCTCGCATTTTTAACAAATCTAACCATTAAATTTTTTGCAATCTTTTCACTCACTGTAACAGTTTTTCCACTAAACTTGATTATCATAGATTTATCGAAAGAAACAATATCTGAAACTTCAAAAGGTGTATTTAGCATCAAGCCAATTTTAGTCAAATATTTTATCAGTCTTCCATCTGTGTCGTCCACTTGAGCAAGTTCATAAATTTTTCCAATCTCGCAGGAATTCATAGAAATTAATTTAGGAATTTTAGGCATCGTTCCATCTTTTCGAGGGATAGGATGTCCATGAGGGTCCAATTCTGGAAATCCAAGATATTCATCAATTTTATCAATCAAATAATCCGAGGTATAATGTTCAAGTTTTTCGGCTTCATCATGAACTTCACTCCATGGAATTTTAAGCACTTCAAGCAAAAACATCTCCCACAGCCTGTGTTTTCTTATCACTTTTAATGCTGCTTTCTTTCCTTCTTTAGTAAGTCGCATTCCTTTGTATTTTGTATAAGAGATTAATCCTTCGCCAGCAAGTTTTTTTGCCATATCACTTATTGCAGAATTAGATATTGATAATCTTTCTGCAATTTTGGAAGTGGCAGCGCTTTCGCCTTCAATGCTATGTGTGTAAATCAATTTTAAATAATTTTCTTTTGATATTGTTGACATAACTAAGCATTTTTTATTTTAAAGTTAAGTATACTTAAATATATAATCAAGCTTATTAAACTATTTTTTTCACTTAAACAAATTATTTAGAGAATTTCAAAATAATTTTTGTATCTATAATTAATACATGAACCATACTGAAATTTTTAATGTTCAATAGGTAGTAACTAAAGAAATTATTATTTTTGTGTTTAAATTATGGAGTAAATATGAATTTGAACATTGATAATATCAAAAATGCATTAAGAAATGTAATTGACCCGGATTTGCATCGAGATATTGTAAGTCTGAACATGGTCAAAGATATCAAAATAAATAATTCTGAAATTTACATAGACATACAGCTTACAACTCCTGCCTGCCCATTAAAAGATAAAATTAAACAAGACTGTATCGATGAAATTAAAAAAGCTTTCCCTTCGGTTGAAAAAGTAACTGTGAACATGAGTTCAAATGTTCAATCAAAAATGACAAATAAAGACTCAATTTTGCCAGGAGTTAAAAATACAGTTGCAGTGGCAAGCGGCAAAGGAGGGGTTGGCAAAAGCACTGTTGCAGTAAATATTGCTGTTGCTTTATCAAAATTGGGTGCCAAAGTTGGTTTAATTGATGCTGATATTTATGGTCCAAGCATTCCTTTGATGCTGGGAATTAAAAATAAGCCTCAGATTTATCAGGATACATTAACTGGGAAAATGATTCCTCTTGAAAGTTATGGAATAAAAGTTATCTCGATTGGATTTTTAATAGATGAAGATTCTCCTGTAATCTGGCGTGGACCAATGGCAAGCGGTGCTATTAAACAATTTATGTCGGATGTTAACTGGGGGGAGCTTGATTATTTAATCTTTGATCTGCCTCCAGGGACAGGTGATATTCAACTAACATTAGTTCAAACAATTCCTTTAACTGGAGCTATAGTTGTTACAACTCCTCAAGATGTATCACTCATTGATGTTAAAAAAGCAATGAGAATGTTTCAGCGTGTAAATGTTCCTATATTTGGAATTGTTGAAAACATGAGTTATTTCATAGCACCGGATACTGGTAAAAGATATGATATTTTTGGCAACGGCGGAGGAGAAAAATTATCAAAAGAACTTTCTGTTCCTTTGCTTGGCCAAATTCCAATTAATCCAAATATCCGTATTGGCGGCGATTCGGGCCAACCTATAGTCTATTCTGACCCAGAATCTGAAGAAGCAAAAAAAATCTTTGAAATTAGTAAGAATCTTGCTGCACAGATTAGCATAAATAATTTTTCTGAAAATACTCCTAAAATTGAAATAGTTTTAGGAAATTAATTAATTGAGGTAAATATGAGTGATACACTCAAAAATGATACTCTAAAAGAAAAGGTTGAAAAAGCTCTGGAAACAATTCGACCTTACCTTAAAGCAGACGGCGGTGATGTTGAATTAGTGAAGGTTACACCAGATGGCATTGTTGAAGTTAAATTAACAGGCGCATGTATTGACTGCCCAATGTCTCAAATGACATTAAGAGCAGGAGTAGAAAGAGCACTTATTCGCGAAGTCCCTGGCATTCGCAGAGTTGAAGCTGTAAGTTGATTATTCTTATTTAATAAATAAATTAGAGAGTAAAAATGCGAAAAAAAGTTGTTGCCGGTAACTGGAAAATGAATAATGACATCAATTCTTCAGTTAATTTAATTAATGAAATCAAAAAAGGATTAAATCAAAAAAATCTCAATGTTGAAGTTATAATTTGTCCCCCATTTACTTCTCTTGAAACCGCAAATGTTCTAATCAAAGATACTCCTATCAAGTTAGGTGCACAAAATATGTATTTTGAAACGAGCGGAGCTTTTACAGGTGAAATTTCTCCATTAATGCTTAAAAGTGTTGGTTGTGAATATGTTATACTTGGACACTCTGAAAGAAGAACAATATTCCATGAATCAAATCAGCTAATTAACAAAAAAATTAAATCTGCAGTTGCTAATGGTTTGAAACCAATTTTTTGTATTGGAGAAACACTTGAAGAAAGAGAAAAAGGAGAAACATTCAATGTAGTTGAAACTCAAATACGAGAAGGATTAGCTGATTTAACAGAACAAGAATTGAAAAATTTAATTATTGCATACGAACCAGTTTGGGCAATAGGAACAGGCAGAAATGCAACTCCTGAACAAGCTGAAGAGGTTCACAAATTTATAAGAGAATTGATTGCACAAATTTATTCTAAAGAATTTGCTGAAAATTTAATAATTCAATATGGTGGAAGTGTTAAGCCAGAAAATTCAAAAGATTTAATGTCACAACCTGACATCGATGGAGCTCTGGTTGGCGGCGCCTGTTTGAAAGCAGATTCATTTATAAAAATTATAGAGTCCGCTCAATAGCGGACTTTTTTATGATTCCCTACCAAATTGATATGCCCTCTCATTTTTTATATATTTGAAGGTTTATTTTACAACATTCTGAAAAAATGAATATAAAATCAAAAATTTTACCTCTGCTTTTTAGTTTTATAATTTTTAACACAAACTCCTTTTCTGAAATTAAGATTAAATCTCTTCTTTCGGAAACTGTTAAAGATTCAAGTTATTATGATATTTCCAGCACAAGAAAATTCATTCTTTTTAATGATAATTGGAAAGTTTTTACAGAGGATAACCCATCAAAAAAAATTTCTACATCACTCCCCTGCTCGTTTGAAGGCACAGAATCCCTGATTTTTGAAAAAAAATTTTTTATTTCAAAAGATGAATATCAAAAAAATACTATTAAAATCTGCTTCTGTGGCATTTTTAATTCTGTTGAAATTTCAGTAAATAAATTCACTATCGTAAAAAAATATGGTGCTGAAATTCCATTTGAGATAGAGCTTCCTAAGGATGTTATAAAACCTGATGCAGAAAATTTAATTACCTTAAAAGTTATTTCTTATTACGATAATGAAACTACTATCCCGTTAAAACCCGGATTTCTATTCCCAAAAATCTCTTCGGGAATTTTAAGAGATGTCTTTTTAGAATTCATACCAAACACATATTTATCAGAAGTCAATTTTTCTTTTTCATTCCCGGAAAAACAAAATGCTGTTAATATTAATGCAGATTTTGTTATAAAAAATCTTCGATTAATTAATCCATCAATTGATAATAAGAATGAACTCAGGGTTGATATTAATGTAAAACCAAAAAATTTTTCTGGAGTTATTGAAAAATTCAGTTTTATTATTAATGAGAGAGCAGAAATTAAAAGACAATTATCATTCTCAATCCAAAATCCTGTTTTATGGTCTCCAGAAAATCCAAATCTCTATACATTTAATGTCAGTTTATATTCAGGCAATCAATTAATTGATGAAGTAAATCGAGAAGTCGGGATTTTCAATTTGAAGCATGATGATAATCTAACTTTGAGTAACTTACCATTTACTTTTAGAGGAACAACATATTATCTAAACGAAGCTGAACTGGATAAAATTACTGCTTTCGAAAAAATTAGAAATGATTTAATGCTAATAAAAAATTCTGGATTTAATGCTGTCAGATTTGCAAAAGCTTATCCAAATCCATATGCATTAAAATACTGTCAGCAGTTAGGTCTTATAGCTTTAGTTGAACTACCATTAAATTCTGTTCCTGATGAAATATTATCTGAAAAAGAATTTCAAACAAGGGCACAAAACAAATTAAAAGATTTAGTAAGTGAATACAGAAAATTTTCAAACTCAATAATTTTTGGTTTAGGCAGTTCCTATTTACCAAATTCACTTGCAGCAAAAAATTTTATAAATAAATTATCAGAAAGCATTGATAAAAAAATTTTTACTTATGCCTCATTTGTTGGAATTCCTTCCAGTAATCAGTTTGATGTAAATTTGCTTGGTATCGAACTATATTCTTATCCTCCCGAAAATATTATGCAGCTTGAAGAAGAATTAAGCAGCATTTCGAGTAAATATTTTATATGCGAAGTCAATTATCCAAATTATATTGGAAGCTCTTCAGGTTATCTTGTCAAAAATTCTTCCGAAGCACAGGCAAAATATTTTGAAAAATTTATTGAAACTATCAATAAAACAAAATTCAGTGGATACTTTATAAATAGCATTTTTAATTATTCTGGGAATTACCATTCACTTTACGGCGGTAGCAACAATTATTACAAGCTTGGTTTATTAGATAACAGCAGCAAAGTTAACACTCTGCCATATCGAGTAGTTGAAGCATTACAAAACAACAAACAAAAAGTTACAATCCCAATTGGTGTTGCTAAAAGTGAGAATAAATTATTTTTCATTTTCATTGCACTTGGATTATCATTGATTTTTGCTGTCTTAATTAATTCAAGAAAAAAATTCAAAGAAGATTGCACAAGAGCATTATTTAGACCTTATAATTTCTTTGCCGATTTAAGGGACCACAGAATTTTATCAAGTGTTTTTACTATAATTCTAATGTTCATCGAAATTGGCTCAATGTCTTTACTGTTTACTATTCTTCTTTATTATCTAAGAACCAATATTCTTTTAGAAAAACTTTTACTTTCATTCGGCGATAAATGGCTGTTAAATTCTATTAGCTATCTTGCATGGCATCCAGAAGAATGTTTTCTTTATTTGTTCGTTTCATTCTTTTTGAAAATTTTTGTTATAAGCTTCATTATAAAAATTTTCTCCTTTTTCATTAAAACAAAAGTTGACTTCTCAAGTATATACTTTAGTGTTATTTGGTCTTTTTTCCCATTTATTTTAATTCTTCCTGTTGAATTAATTCTCTATCGAATCTTAGCAATGAATGAATTCAATATTTATATACTAGCATTTACTATTTTCATGATGCTCTGGATATTACAAAGAATTTTCAAAGGTATTTATGTTTTGTTTGAAGTAACTCCTGGTAAAGTATATTTCTATGGAATTTCAATTATCATTGTTATTGCAGGCATAACAATTCTTTATTATCAATTAACAGACTCAACAATTTATTTTATTAAAAATTCTCTTGAACAATACAACTTAATATTGCATTAGAGGAGTAAGAATTGTTTCTATCCAAATTAGAAATATTTGGTTTTAAGTCGTTTGCAAATAGAACTGTAATAAATTTTAATCGCGGTATTACTGGAATAGTTGGTCCAAATGGATGCGGCAAAACCAATATTGTTGATGCCATTCGATGGGTGTTGGGTGAACAAAAAACAACCACACTTCGAAGCGATAAAATGGAAAATGTAATTTTCAATGGAACCCGCGAAAAAAAGCCCATGGGAATGGCAGAAGTTTCTTTAACCCTTGTTAACGACAAAGGAATCTTGCCAACAGAATATTCTGAAGTTACAATAACAAGAAGAATTTTTCGCTCAGGAGAAAGTGAATATTTGCTCAATAAAAATATTTGCCGCTTAAAAGACATAACTAATTTATTCATGGATACTGGAATTGGAACAAATGCTTATTCAGTAATTGAATTAAAAATGATTGAAACAATTTTAAGCAGCAAAGCCGACGAACGAAGAAGATTATTTGAAGAAGCTGCTGGTGTAAATAAATACAAACTCAGAAGAAGACTATCATTAAAAAAATTAGATGACATAAAAGCAGATTTAACACGCGTTAATGATATTGTTTCTGAAGTTGAAAAAACAGTCCGTTCTTTAGAACGACAGGCTAAACGAGCTGACCAATACACTCAAATTCAATCCGTTCTTCGCGATAAAGAACTAAATTTAGCTGAAAGAGAATTTGCTTTATATCACGAGAAAAAACAAAATCTTTCTAATGAAATTTCTTCGTTAATCTCTCAAAAAGATGAAACAGATAAAGAAATTAGAAAAATCGAGAACGAATTAATTTTTTACCGCAATCAAATTAATTCTATTGAATCTGCGTTAAACAAGAAAAGATTAGAAATTTCAGAATATTCAAATCAGCTTTATCAATTACAAAAATCTTTTTCAGTTTCTGAAGAGAAATTAAATTCTCTTTCTAACAATCAGGTTAGAATTGAAAAAGAAATTGAAGAGTTAAAAAGTAATATTGAAAAATATTCAGAAGCTAAAAAACATTCCGAAAAAGAATTAGAAGAACTTAATAACATTCTAAATGAAAAAAATCTTAAAGCAAGCGAATATGAAAAAATAATTTCTGAAAAAAGAGCATTGCTTGAAGAAAAGAGACATTCATTAAAACAGCTTAATGAAGAGAGATATTCATTATTGAAGGAAATATCCGATAAAGAAAATTATTCCAACACACTCAAAAAAGAAATCAAAAATCATAATGAACAAATTGAAAAACTTAATCAGAAAATTTTAAACATCACTAACAGAATTGCTAAAACTGTAGGATATATTGAAGAACTTACTAATGAAAAAGCAGAAGCAGAAAAAAAATTAAACGAAGCTGGTTTACAATTAACTCTTTATCAAAAAGAAAAAGAAGAACTGGAGAAAAAATTAAATTCACTGAAAGAAAAAGAGATTGAACAGAAAACATTATTAGCCGGCTTAAAAGAAAAAATCAATTTCCTTCAGGCTCTTATCACAAACCTTGAAGGACTTTCAAGCGGTTCCAAAGTTCTTCTTGAAAACAAAAGCTGGACAGAAAAAGAAAAAATTATTTTTGCCGATATCGGCAACACAAAAGAACAATATCGATTTGCTCTCGAAGCTGCTTTAAAATCTGCACTGAATAATTTAATTATAGACAATATTGATGAACTTCAAACTGCTATCAGTTACTTGAAGAAAAATGACCTTGGAAAAGCTTCGTTCATTTTGCTGAAGAGTAATTTCAATAAAAAAACTTCCTTATTAGATAAAATCAATCATTTCACTTTGAAGAAAAAAATTAAAAAGATTGAGAAAGAAAAATCTTTTGTCGGATGGACAAAAGATTTTGTAGAAACAACCACACAATGGAAATCATACTTCGAACAAATTCTTTCTTCTATTGCAATAATTAATGATTTTGAAAGTGCACTATCTTTATTCAAGAAATATCCAGAGTTTAGTTTTGTGACACTTGAAGGTGATATAATTCAAAGCAATGGAGTAATCGAAGCTGGTTCACTGCCAAGACAAGATGAAACAATTTTTGGAAGAAAACAACTTCTCGAAAATCTTAAGAATGAATATCCTTTACAAGAATCAAGACTTGAAGAAATAAAATCAGATATTTCTAAAATAGAAGAAAAAATTGCCTCAATAGATTTAAAAAACTTAAGCGACAAAGAAAAATTGATTGCCAATGATATTGCCAATATCGAAAAACAAATTTCTCAGCTTGAATATGAAAAGAAAAAATCTGATGAGGAAATTGAAGCATCAAGAAAAGAAATTCAGGAACTGGCAGAGAAATCAAATTCTTTAGATAATCAGCTTGAAGAAATAAACAATTTACTCAAGCTTCTTTATGAAAATCGAGAGAATCTTGACAGCAGAATTCATGAATTTGAAAAATCAGTTCAATCTTTTGAAGAAGAATATTCTTCGATGATTAATTCATTTAATGAACAAAAGCTTGAGCTGGAAAGAATCAAAGGAAGAATAAGAAATATTTCCAATACAATAAGTCATTATGAAAACGAAATTGTTAACACACATAAAGGAATTGAAAAAAGAGAAAATGATTTATCAAAAAATAAATCTGAAAGAGAATCACTAAAAACTTACATAGATAATCTCAAAAATGAACTCGAAAAAATTTCTTCACAGAAAGATATTTTGACTGCAGAAGAAAATAAAATTGAGAGCGAGCTTCAAAGTATAAAAGCAGAAGCCACCAAATATGAAAATCAGCTAAGAGAATTAAGAAATCAGCGCCAGGAAATTTCTGATAAAATTCATTCACTTGAAATCAAAGAAAATGAAATTAACTATAAACTCGAAAGCATTTCACAACACATTAAAGAAAATTAT
Source organism: Rosettibacter sp. KY25 (assembly GCF_057554405.1). NCBI lineage: Bacteria > Pseudomonadati > Ignavibacteriota > Ignavibacteria > Ignavibacteriales > Melioribacteraceae > Rosettibacter > Rosettibacter sp. KY25. The sequence goes on from NZ_BAAJAO010000001.1 coordinate 273,089, forward strand.
TCTATAGATATTGAGCTTAAACAATTTGATGATTTGGAAACATTTAACTATGATGAGACAGCTGAAGAAGTTCATCGATTGAAGGAAAAGCTTAAAAATCTTGGTCCTGTAAATCTGCTTGCTTATTCTGAATATGAAGAAGAAAAGAAGAGATTGGATTTTCTACATCAGCAGCGCGATGATTTGATTGAATCAGAAAAAGATTTAATCAAAACTATTCATGAGATAAATGAAACTGCTCAAAAACTTTTCCTTGATACTTTTGAGCAGATAAGAAAAAACTTTATAAAAATTTTTCAAACACTTTTTAATCCTGAAGACGAAGCAGATTTAACATTAGAAGAAAATGTAGACCCACTCGAAGCAAAAATTGAAATAATAGCAAAACCAAAAGGGAAACGCCCAACTTCAATTGAACTTCTTTCAGGAGGTGAAAAGACTTTAACTGCTACTGCATTACTTTTTGCAATTTATCTTGTTAAACCAAGTCCATTTTGTATACTTGATGAAGTTGATGCACCGCTTGATGATGCAAATATCGATAGATTTACAAAATTGTTGAAAGAATTCAGCAAGGATACTCAATTTATAATTGTAACTCACAATAAAAGAACTATGGAAGCTGCCGAAACCATGTACGGCGTAACAATGCAGGAAGAAGGAATTTCAAAACTTGTTGGTGTTAGATTCGAAGAAATACCTGAATATCAAGACTAAAAATTATGAACGACAAAAACTTTAAAATATTTGTTGACTTCGACGGGACAATAACTAAAGAAGATATTGGCGAAGTTATGTTTTTGAAATTTGGTGATGCTCAAAGAGCAAAGGAAATTGTGAACGATTGGATTAATGAAAAAATTAATGCCCGTCAATCTTGGGAATTGCTTTGCAAAACAGTAAATAATCTTGATTTAGAAAAATTTGATGAATTCCTGTTATCATCTGAAATTGACAACAGCTTCAAAATTTTTCTTGATTACTGCAATAAAAATAATTATGAAGTAAGAATATTAAGCGACGGGCTTGATTATTACATCAACAAAATTTTATCCAAAGAAAATTTATCTCATCTCGAAGTTTATTCGAACAAATTGAATTTTGATAAAGATGGAAATCTAATTCCAATTTTTCCTTACACTGATGAAGAATGTAAAAGATGCGCTAACTGCAAAAGAAATCATGTTCTTAATTTCAGCGGCGATGATGAATACAGCATTTACATTGGCGATGGATATTCTGATGTATGCCCTGCTCAATATTGTGATTTTATTTTTGCAAAAAAATCTTTATTGAAATACTGTGAGATTAATAGAATTACTTATTTCCCCTATTCAGATTTTAATGATGTAATAAAAAAGCTCGAAGAATTAAAACAAAAAAAAAGATTAAAGAAAAGATATCAAGCTGAACTAAAAAGAAAAGAAGTATATATACAAGGATAAATTACCGTGAACAACTTTGCTAAAAAAATATTCAAGTACAGAAGCTATACACCAATACCTTTTCTAATTCTGATGCTTATTTTTCAAAAAGCAACAATTGTTAGTATGATTACTGGTTTCATAATTGTATTAATTGGAGAATTTTTCAGACTATGGGGAGTTTCATATGCTGGAAGTGAAACAAGAACTACAGGGAATGTCGGTGGAACTTATCTTGTTATATCAGGACCATTTGCTCATGTTCGAAATCCATTGTATTTCGGGAACATTTTAATTTATACTGGTATTGGTGTAATGTCAATGGCACTTTATCCCTACTTGTTAATTATTGCAATTTTATTTTTCATCTGGCAGTATCAAACAATAATTAAAGAAGAAGAAACTTATTTGAAAAATAAATTTGGCAAACATTACGAAGATTATTATAACTCTGTTCCAAGATGGATTCCAACTTTTTTGAAATATAAAAATCCAGATATTGAACAACCGCCTTTTAATTTAAAGGCTGGCTTAAAATCGGAAAGAAGAACTTTGCAGGCAATTTCTCTTACAATTTTATTATTAATAATTCTTTATGTGGTAACAAATTGAATAAGAAATTGATGATAATAGCAGGAGAATCCTCCGGAGATTTACACGGAGCTGCTTTAATAAAAAAATTAAAAAATATTGAGCCATCGATAGAGATTCTTGGGATTGGCGGCGATAGAATGATTGATGCCGGAATGAATGCTCTTTTTCATATTAAAAAAATGGCTTTTCTTGGACTAGTTGAAATAATCAGGCATTTACCTTTTATTAAGAAGGTTCAAAAAAAATTAATCAATACAACAATTAAAAAAAATATAGAAACCGTAATTCTAATTGATTATCCAGGATTTAATCTTGAACTTGCAAAGAAACTTAAAAAACTTGGAAGAAAAATTATTTATTACATCTCCCCGCAAATTTGGGCTTGGGGGAAAAAAAGAATTAAAAAAATTAAAAAATATGTAGATAAGATGATTGTTGTTTTCCCATTCGAAGAAAGATTATATAAAGATTACGGCATTGATGCTGTGTATGTTGGACATCCATTAATTGAACATATTGAAAATTATAATTTTATTACCAAAGAAGAACTTTATGAAAAATTTGGTTTAGTTAAAGGAAAGGAAATACTTCTATTACTGCCTGGCAGCAGAAAACACGAGATAAAAAAAATTTTCCCGGAAACAATTAAAGCTGCAAACCGACTTGCAGATATTTTTAATCTTCAAATTGTTGTAGCTTGTGCAGATAATATCAACGAAAATATATTTAATAATTTGAGCAATTATAAAAATTATAAAATCATAAAAGGTCATACTTATGATCTTTTCAAATATTCTTATTTTGGCATAATAAAATCTGGAACTTCTACACTTGAAGCAGGAATTTTTCAATTACCTTTTATTGTTGTTTATGCAACAAATTTTCTAACATACTGGCTTGGTCGTCTGGTTGTTCAATTAGACAGCATAGCGATGGTAAATATTTTACTCGAAGAAAAACTTGTAGAAGAATTAATTCAATCTGATTTGAAAGCAGATAATATTTACGAAAAATCTTTTCGGATTTTATCTGATAAAACAAAATATTACGAGCTGAAAAAAAAATTAATGATGCTTAAATCAAAATTAGGTGAATCAGGTGCATCAGAAAAAGCTGCTAAATTAATTTACTCTGTAATGAATGAAGCTAAGTAATTTTCAAAAAAGAATTTTAAGGAAGATTGGATTTTATATAGCCGATATTGCAATAAATGTTCTTTTAAAAACTTGTAAAATAAAAATTCATAAAAGTGCGAATTCCGAAAAATTAATTTCAGGTGAACAAAATTTCATTGCTGCTTTCTGGCATGGATTTATGATAACTGGATGGTTCTTGCATAAAAAATCTAATTGTGCTGCTCTTGTAAGCAAAAGCAAAGATGGTGATTTATTAGCTCATGTTCTTGAAAAGTGGGGTTACAAAGTTGTTCGTGGTTCAAGTCACATTGGCGGAAATCAAGCAATGGAAGACATGGTTGAATTATTAAAACAAAATTACTCACTTGCAATTACACCTGATGGTCCAACTGGACCAATTTACAAAATGAAAGCTGGAGCAGTTGTTGCTGCAAAAAAAACCGGTGTTCCTTTATTCTTAATTGGAATTGCATGTAATAAAAAAATTAATTTGAAAAGCTGGGATAGATTTGAAGTGCCTTTGCCTTTTAGTCGTATATGCGTAATATATTCAGAACCGATTTATGTAGATGCTAATTTAACTTATGAAGAAACATCAAAGTTTATTTTAGATTGTGAAGATAAATTAAATAATTTACAAAAGGATGCATTAAGACTTTGCTTAAGCTAATAAGAATAATATTATCGCCGTTGACATTTGTTTATGCATTTGTTGTTAAACTTAGAAATTACTTGTTTGATAAAAGAATTTTCAAAATAAAAAAGGTTAATGCAGTTGTGATTTCAGTTGGAAATTTAACAGTTGGAGGTTCTGGAAAAACACCAACAGTAATTTTTCTTGCTGATTTAATGAAAAAATATAAAATCAATGCTGGAATTTTAAGCAGAGGTTATAGAAGAAGAACTCATGGATATTTATTTGTTTCTGATGGAAAAAAAATAAGAACAACTGTGGATGAATGTGGTGACGAAATGTATTTAATTTCATCTGAAACCAATTTACCAACTGCCGTTTCTGAAAGAAGAGTTGAAGGAGCAAATAGATTGATAAAAGATTCATCTGTTAATGTTATAATTTTGGATGATGCATTTCAGCATAGATGGTTGTATCGTGACCTTGATATATTAATATTCGACCAAAGATTTTTAAACAAAGTTAACCAAAGCGAGCAAAGACTTTTGCCTCTTGGGATGATGCGTGAACCATTTGATTCTGTTTCAAGAGCAGATGTTGTAATTATAAATAGGAAATTTGCAGAAAAGACAGAAATTCCATCAAAACTTTTAAAATATTTCGACAACAAAAAAATCTTTTATGGATATTATATTGCCAGTGGAATTTATGATGTTAAAACTCACAAAGAATTTTCGCTTGAAGAATTCAGAGGTCAAAAAAGTCTTGTTGTTTGTGGAATAGCAAAACCATATTCATTTTTGAGTGTGCTTGAGAATAATCAAATTGATATTACAAATAAAATGATTTTCCCTGACCATAAAAATTATACATTAAAAGAAATTCAAAGCATACGGAAAAAATTTTATGATACAAATGCATATTCAGTTTTAACAACGCAGAAAGATGCAGTGAAGCTAACAAAGTTTTCCAAGGATTTAGATGATATTGATATTTATTATTTGAAAATTGAGTTGAAGCTTGAAAATCAGGAACAATTTGAAGAAATAATTCTTAACACAATAAACAAAAAAGACACTATAACAAAAGAATCGTTAACTTAATTAATTGGAGGTAATGCAATGGCAAAATCAAAAACGCCTAAGTATGTTTATTATTTCGGCGGCAAAAAAGCCGAAGGCAGAGCAGATATGAAAGAACTTTTAGGTGGTAAAGGTGCAAACCTCGCAGAAATGGTAAACATCGGTTTGCCAGTTCCTGCTGGTTTCACTATTACAACCGAAGTTTGTACTGCTTATTACAAAAACAATAAAAAATATCCAAAAGAATTAGAAAAGCAGGTAAAAGAAGCACTCGCAAAAGTAGAAAAAGAAATGGGTGCTAAATTTGGCGACAAAAATAATCCGCTTCTTGTTTCAGTTCGTTCTGGTGCTCGTGCTTCTATGCCAGGAATGATGGAAACAATCTTGAATGTTGGATTAAATAACGAAACAAGAGAAGGATTAATCAAGAAAACAAATAATCCTCGTTTTGTTTACGACTCACACCGCCGCCTCATTCAAATGTATTCCGATGTTGTAATGGAAAAAGCAGCCGGAATTGAACCTGAAGAAGGTAAAGGTGTTCGTCAACAATTAGAAGCCGAGCTTCATAAAATGAAAGAAGCTAAAGGTTATAAGAGCGATACTGAATTGACTGCTGATGACTTAAAAGAATTAGTAGAAATTTATAAAGCAAAAGTTCTTGAAGTTCTTGGCAAACCTTTCCCTGAAGACCCAATGGAACAATTATGGGGTGCAATTGGAGCTGTATTCCAGAGCTGGATGGGAAAACGAGCTGTTGCTTACAGAAGATTTGAAGGTATTCCAGATGATTGGGGAACTGCAGTAAATGTTCAATCAATGGTATTTGGAAATATGGGCGATACTTCGGCTACTGGTGTTGCATTTACAAGAAATCCAGCAACTGGTGAAAAATATTTCTATGGTGAATGGCTTCCAAATGCACAAGGAGAAGATGTAGTTGCTGGTATAAGAACACCAAATCCAATCAATGAAATTGGTAAATCTGAACATAATGCACATCTCCCATCACTTGAAAAAGCAATGCCTGAAACATACAAGGAACTGAACAGAATTCAGAAAATTCTTGAAAGACATTATCGTGATATGCTTGATATCGAATTTACAATTCAGGAAGGAAAGCTTTACATGCTTCAGTGCCGTGTAGGTAAGAGAAATGGACCAGCTGCAGTCAAGATAGCACTTGATATGTATAAAGAAAAATTAATTACAAAAGAAGAAGCAATTTTAAGAGTAAATCCATCACAATTAGATGAATTGCTGCATCCAATTATTGACCCGAAAGCAGAATTGAATGCAACCGCAATAGCTAAGGGTTTACCTGCAGGACCTGGTGGTGCAAGTGGTCAAGTTGTCTTCTCTGCTACTGATGCAGTTGAATGGGTAAAACAAGGCAAGAAAGTAATTCTTGTAAGAGAAGAAACAAATCCTGAAGATATCGAAGGAATGCGAGCTGCACAGGCAATTTTAACTGCGCGCGGTGGAATGACTTCACATGCTGCTCTTGTTGCACGCGGCTGGGGCAAATGCTGTATAGTTGGTGCAGGTTCAATCAAAATTAATTATCAAGAAAAATATTTTACAGTTGGTGAACATACCGTTAAGGAAGGTGATTGGCTTACACTCAATGGTTCGAAAGGTGTTGTATATCTTGGTGAACTTCCAATGGTTAAAGCTGCAGAAGAAAATCCTGATTTCCAGGCATTCATGAAATTATGTGACCAAGTTAGAAAATTAAAAGTTAGAACTAATGCAGATACTCCAGAAGATGCAACTAAAGCAAGAGCATTTGGTGCCGAAGGTATAGGTTTGTTCAGAACCGAACACATGTTCTATGGCAAAGATTCCGAACAACCGCTTTTCATTCTTCGTAAAATGATTGTATCTAAAACTGAAGAAGAAAGAAGAAAAGCTCTCGATGAATTATTCCCATATGTCAAAAATGATATCAAAGGAACACTCGAGGCAATGGATGGATTTGGAGTTACAATAAGAACACTCGATCCACCTTTACATGAATTCGTTCCAAACCGTCAAGATGAAAGAGCTAAATTAGCTGAAAGTCTTGGAATTACTCTTGATGAATTGAACGCACGCGCTGATTCATTACATGAAAATAATCCTATGATGGGACATCGCGGTGTTCGTCTTGGAATAACATATCCTGAAATTACAGAAATGCAAGTTAGAGCAATTTTTGAGGCAGCTGCAGAATTAATTAAAGAAGGCAAAAAGCCATTCCCAGAAATTATGATTCCAGTTGTATGTGATGTTAAAGAACTCAAACATCAATACGATATTATTAATAAAGTTCATGCTGAAGTTTGTGAAAAATTTGGATTAAAGAAAATTCCACACTTAACTGGAACAATGATTGAAATTCCAAGAGCCGCATTGACTGCAAACAAAATTGCTGAATATGCTCAATTCTTCTCATTTGGAACAAACGACTTAACACAAATGGGATTTGGATTTTCAAGAGATGATATTGGCGGCTTCTTGCCAGATTATCTTGAAAAGAAAATTCTTCCAGAAGACCCATTCCAATCAATTGATCAAGAAGGAATTGGTACACTAATGAAAATTGCAGTTCAAGGTGGAAGAGCAACTCGTCCTGATTTAAAAATTGGAATTTGTGGTGAACATGGTGGTGAACCAAAATCAGTAGAATTCTGCCATCAAATTGGATTAGATTATGTAAGCTGTTCACCATTTAGAGTACCAATTGCACGCTTGGCAGCAGCTCAAGCAGTTGTTAAAGAAAAGAATGCTGCTAAAGCTTCTAAAAAAACTGTAAAAAAATCAGCAAAATCAAAAAAGAAATAATTAACTATAGTGCGGCGCAGAGTTAATTTCTGCGCTGCACAAATTTTAATAAACAAAAGGAGTAAAGAGGAGAGTAAATGAAGCTATCGGATTTCAAATATAATTTGCCTAAAACTGCAATAGCTAAGTTTCCTGTTTCTCCGCGCGATAAAGCTAAATTAATGGTTTTAAACAGAGCTACAGGAGAGATAGAGAATAAAATTTTCTCTGATATAATTGATTATATGGAAAAAGGTGATGTTGTTGTTGTCAACAAGACAAAAGTTATGCAGGCAAGATTAATTGGAAAAAAAGAAAGAACCAACGCAAAAATTGAAGTATTTGTTCTAAGAGAACTTAACAAAGAAGAAAATATCTGGGATGTAATTGTAGACCCAGCAAGAAAAGTAAGAATTGGTAATCGAATCTACTTTAATGATAATCTCTGGTGTGAAGTTATTGATAATACAACATCGCGCGGCAGAACAGTTCGATTTAATGAAGATGCCGGTGATATTTACAAAGCTATAGAAAAAATTGGAACCACTCCCCTTCCTCCATATATTAAACGTGAACCAACTGAAGAAGACAGAGAAAACTATCAAACAATTTTTGCTGAGGTTGATGGTTCAGTAGCTGCTCCAACTGCAGGATTACATTTTACACCTCAGCTTGTTAAAAAAATTGAAAAGAAAGGAATTAAATTCGTTCCTGTAATTCTTCATATTGGTCTTGGCACATTTAGACCAGTAGAAGTAGAAGATTTAACAAAACATCGGATGGATTCTGAATATTATGAAATTCCTGAAGAAACTGCTAATGTAATTAACACTGCATTGCGGGAAAAGAAAAATGTTTTTGTTGTTGGAACCAGCACATGTCGTGCATTGGAAAGCAGTGTTACTGCTGACGGGTTCTCGAAACCTAATGCAGGCTGGACGGATAAATTTATTTTCCCGCCATATGATTTTAAGATAACAAAAAAGCTTATTACGAATTTTCATGCACCTGAATCTACTTTACTTATGCTTGTTGCTGCTTTTGCAGGTTACGACTTTATTATGAAAGCATACAAAAAAGCTCTTAAAGAAGGATATAGATTTTTAAGCTACGGCGATGCGATGCTTATTCTTTAATTTTCTGAATCCCGGGATTTAAACATCACAGTTCAAACCCGGGATTTTTTTTATTAATTAATCAATAAAAGAAATGAAAATTTTTGCAGTTATACCAGCCGGCGGAAAAGGCGCAAGAATTAATTCAGAAATTCCAAAACAATATCTCCAAATCAATGGGAAAGAAATAATTGCCTATACGATTGAAATATTTCAAAAATGCAAATTAATTGATGAAATTATTATAGCTTCTCAGAAAGATTATTTTGAATTATTAAACCAAATTAAATCAAGATATTCTTTTACAAAAATTACTCGAATCGTGGAGGGTGGAAATGAAAGACAGTATTCTGTATTCAATGCTGTTAAATCAATTATTGCTGATGATAATGATTTGATTGTTGTTCATGATGCAGTAAGACCATTGCTTCCCACTTCTGTTTTAGAAAATACAATTAAAACAGCAATTAATTATGGAAGTGCAATCGCTGCAATTAAAGCAAAAGATACTTTGATTAAAGGTAATGAACTCGTAGAAGATTATATTGACAGAAAAGAAATTTACTATGTTCAAACTCCTCAAATTTTCCAGTACAAAATTTTTTATGACTCAATGAAAAAAGCAGAAAAAGAAAATTTCATTGGAACCGATGAATCTATGATTGTAAAGAATGCAGGTTACAAAATTAAAATTGTTGAAGGTTCTGCATTTAATTTTAAGATTACAACTAAAGATGACTTAATACTTTTTTCTTCAATTTCACAAAACATGAACGTTATTAACTTTTGAATTGTTTATCTATTAGTTTTTATCTAACTTTCAACACAAAAATTTTTAGGTAATATGTTAAACTTAGTATTTGTAATAATTCTTTCATATTTAGTTGGTTCTATTCCAACAAGTATCATTATAAGCAGACTTGTAAAAGGAATTGATATAAGAAACTATGGCAGCAAAAATGCTGGTGGTACCAATGTATTCAGAGTACTTGGCTGGAAATGGGGTTTACTTACAATAATTCTTGACGCACTCAAAGGTGCTGTAGCAGTTGTAATAATTGCAAGAATGTATCTTGACAATATTCCATTTAACAATATCACTCCTTTTGATGATTTTACTCTTATTCAAATATTTTGTGGTGTAGCTGCTGTAATTGGTCACATATGGACTGTATTTGCCGGATTTAAGGGTGGTAAAGGAATTGCAACTGCACTTGGATTTTTAATTACAATAATTACTGTTGACATGCTTTTTGCATTAGGAATCTTTTTGATTGTGGTTTATCTATCTCGTTATGTTTCTCTTGGTTCTCTTACAGCAGCAGTATCTGTACCAATAATTTTAATAGTAAGAGAAAATATTTTTGGCGTTCATATACCTGGTTATAATACAATCCTGCCTTTCATAATTGCATTATCACTGCTGGTAATTTATACACATCGAAAAAACATTGACCGTCTTTTAAAAGGAAGAGAGCATCGAATTTCATTTTCAAAATCGGGCAAATCAAAAAATAACGTGTAATGAGAATTTCAGTTTTAGGTGCAGGTGGCTGGGGCACAACCTTAGCAATTTTGTTATTCTATAATGGTCACGATGTTACTTTGTGGGAATACAAAAGTCACTACGCTAAAGTTCTTGACAAAACAAGAGAAAACAAAATTTATTTACCCGGAATAAAAATTCCTAAAGAAATTAAAATTACACACTCTCTCGAAGAAAGCTGCGAAAACAAACATTTTATTGTACTTGCAATTCCCACTCAATACATCCGTAGTGTTTTGGTTAAGATGAAAGATTTCAATTTCAGAAATACAACTTTCGTTAATGTTGCTAAAGGAATAGAAAAAGACTCACTTAAAACAGTATCTCAAATTATTCTTGATGAAATAAAAAAAATATCTCCTTCACAAATTGGTGTTCTTTCCGGACCAAGTCATGCAGAAGAAGTGAGTAGAAAAATTCCAACTGCCGTGGTTGCAGCATCTTCTGACAGAGATACAGCAAAACAAATTCAATCTACATTTATAACTTCATACTTCAGAGTTTATTCATCAACAGATATTCTTGGAGTTGAATATGGTGGTGCATTAAAAAATGTGATTGCAATTGGTGCCGGAATTGTTGACGGTGCGAAATTTGGAGACAACACTAAAGCTGCAATCATGACCCGAGGCATTGCTGAAATATCCAGACTTGGAATTGCACTTGGCGCAAGACCGGAAACATTCTCTGGACTTTCAGGTATGGGAGACTTAATTGTAACTTGTATGAGTAAACACAGCAGAAATAGATATGTTGGTGAACAAATTGGAATGGGGAAAAAATTAAAAGATGTTCTAAAATCAATGCAGATGGTAGCAGAAGGAGTGGAAACAAGCCGTTCTGTGCATCAACTTTCAATCAAACATAAAATTGAAACACCAATTTGCACTGCAGTCTACAAAATTCTTTACGAAGACCTGGACCCAATCAAAGCTACATACGAATTAATGACTCGTGAAATGAAAGCAGAAGACGAGTAATTATTTTCATTTTGCTTCTTCTTTAATAAACAATTCTTTTCTTTATTTATTATATTTTCTCAAAAAAATTTTATCACATGCCAGAAAATCTTGATACATCTGTTCAATACTTAAAATCTGTTGGACCAAAACGAGCTGAAGCATTTTCTAAAATTGGAATTAATACCATTCGCGATTTACTTTTTTATTTCCCTTCAAAATATCTTGACCGTTCAACAATATTAAATTCCATAAAAGTTATTCAATACATTCGAGATGGTTATCAAGGAGAAGTAACAATATTAGGTGAAGTGATTGATAAAGAAACAATCCGCTATGGGAAAAAAAGTATTTTCAAAGTTAGAATGAAAGATTCAACAGGAATATTTGAGTGTGTTTGGTTTCAAGGGATAAGATATTTTGAGGATGTTTTTAGTGAAGGTGATTATTTTGCAATTTCATCAAAACCTGTTTTAACAAAATATGGTCATCTTCAATTTGTTCATCCTGATTTTGATAGAATTTCGAAAAATGAATCAACAGAATTTTTGCATACCGGAAAAATTATTCCATTTTACAAAGTTCCAAAAGAATTAAGAGACAGTAACCTTGGCGATTTTAGTTTAAGAAAAATTATTCATCAAGCAGTAGAAAAATATTCTGATAGTATTGAAGAAACTCTTCCGCAATATCTTATTGAAGAAAAAAAAATTCTTCCTCTTAACTTAGCTGTAAAAAACATGCATTTTCCAATCGATAGCAAATCACTGCTTGCAGCCAAAAAGCGTTTGAAATTTGAGGAACTATTTTACTTTGAATGTCTTGTTGCATTAAGAAAAAAATTAATTGGAAGCAAAAGAAAAAATTTTCTTATTAAAGTGAAGCCTGAACCAATTAAAAAATTTTTAAATTCTCTCCCCTTCCAGTTAACCAAAGCACAGCTGAAAGTTTTACATGAAATAAGAAAAGACCTTGAAAGTGATAAACCTATGAACCGTTTGCTTCAGGGAGATGTAGGAAGCGGGAAAACAATAGTAGCTTTAATTGCTATGTTAATAGTTGTAACTAATGGATGTCAGGCAATTCTTATGGCACCAACAGAAATATTAGCAGACCAGCATTATAAAAATATTACAAAGATGCTTGAAGGAATGAACATAAAAGTAAATTTATTGATTGGAGGGCAAAAAAAATCTGAACGCGAACAAATTCTCAACGAAATTAAAAATGGAACAGCTCAAATTATAATCGGCACACATGCATTAATTGAAGAGAATGTTGATTTCCATAAAGTTGGTCTTGTTGTTATTGATGAACAACATCGATTTGGTGTTATGCAAAGGTCAGAATTAATTAAGAAAGGATTGAATCCAGATGTTTTAATTATGACTGCAACGCCTATCCCGCGAACATTATCTCTCACATTATATGGAGACCTTGATGTTTCAACAATTGATGAAATGCCTGCAAACAGAAAACCTGTTAAAACAGTATTACGCGGTGAAAGCAAATTACCAGATGTTTATAAATTCATTAGAGATAAAGCAAAAGAAGGATATCAAACTTATCTTGTTTATCCATTAATTGAAGAATCAGAAAAATCTGAGCTTAAAGCTGCAGAATCTTACTACAACAGCTTAAAAGAAAATTATTTGAAAGATTTGAATATTGGGCTTATTCATGGCAGAATGAAGTGGCAGGAAAAAGAAAAAGTAATGCTCGATTTTGCTGCTAAAAAATATGATGTGCTGGTATCAACAACTGTAATTGAAGTTGGTATTGATATACCTGATGCTAATATTATTGTTATTAATGATGCTTTTAGATTTGGTTTATCTCAATTACATCAACTTCGTGGAAGAGTTGGAAGAAGTGATAAACAAGCTTACTGCATTTTAATAACAAAAGATGAATTTGCTGTTCGAACAAATCAATTCGACTTTAACTTTGATTATTTATCACCAGCACAAATAGAAAAGAACAAAACAATTATAAGATTAAATTCAATGGTAAAATTAAACAATGGATTTGAGTTATCGGAAATTGATTTAAAGCTTAGAGGTCCTGGAGATATTTTTGGAACAAAGCAAAGTGGATTACCTGAATTAAAATATTCTGACATAATTGAAGATTCAGAAATTCTTTATGATGCTAAAGAAACTGCATTCAACATTATTAATAACGATCCACATTTATCATTAGAAAAAAATTTTATCATCAAAAAAGTTTTAAAAGAAAATTATCAACACAATCTTTTTCTTTCTCAAATAGCTTAACACTTCACAAAAATTTTTTTTCATCACAAAAAATTTTTTTTGCAATAAACTTCTTGAAAAAAAATTTTAAATGAGTATATTGGTAACAAACAATTGGAAGGATTTTGTATTAGTTCTTTTTTACTAAATAGGAAGTTCAAAGTAGCACTTACATATAATTTAAAACCGGAAGAAGAAAATTCTTTCGAAGGCAAATCTCTCTCTCTTCAAAAGAACACAAAAGAAATTTTATTCGATAAATATGCTGAGTGGGATACACTTGAAACAATTAATGCTGTTAAAGATGCACTTGAGCTCTTTAACGAAGTTATTATGATTGAAGCAAATGAAGATGCTTATGAAAAATTTAGAAAGTATAGACCAGACATTGTTTTTAATATTGCTGAAGGTGCAAATGGCATAAGCAGAGAGGCACAAATACCAGCAATGTTGGATATGCTTCAAATTCCTTATACTGGTTCTGACCCATTAACGCTTGCAACATGCTTAGACAAAGCTCGAACAAAAGAAATTCTTTCTTATCATAAAATTCCAACCGCAAGATTTTTGTATGCAGAAACTCTAAATGATTTAAGAAACTTCAATCTTAATTTTCCTGTTATTATAAAACCAGTTGGAGAAGGTTCAAGTAAAGGTATATTTAATTCATCTTTTGTGAACAGCCTTGATGAATTAAAAGAAAGATTAGAATACAATTTTGAAATTTATAAACAGCCGTTTATTATTGAAGAATATTTGCCGGGAAGAGAATTTACAGTTGCAATAATCGGGAATAATTCTGATGTAGAAGTTCTTCCAATTGTTGAAATTAATTTTGATGAACTGCCTGAAGGTTTAATGCCAATTTATTCATACGAGGCGAAATGGATTGTGGATACTCGTGATAATCCTTTGAAAATTTTTTCTTGTCCAGCAAAAATTGATAATAATCTTGAAGAAAAAATTAAATATGTAGCTCTCAAATCCTACAGAATATTAAGATGCAGAGATTGGAGCAGAATTGATATTAGACTCGATAGCAACGGCGAGCCAAATGTACTTGAAATTAATCCTTTACCAGGAATTCTTCCTGACCCTGATGATAATTCTTGTTTTCCAAAAGCTGCACGTGCAGCTGGACTTTCTTATGCAGAAATGATTAATAAAGTTTTATTCACAGCAGCTAAAAGATATAATTTAGTATGAACATTGAACGGAAAATATTAATCTGTTATAATGAACCAGTTCGTTACTATAAAAATTATTTAGGCAAAGAACCAAATAGTGAAAATGATAATATCGATTTATCCGAAAGAGATTTCTTAAAACAGATTTCAAATATTAAGAAAATACTTAGTAAAAAATTTCTTGAAGTCAACACACTTGCCGTAAACAGTGATATCAAGTCGTCCCTCAAAAAAATTTTATATTATTCTCCTGATGTAATTGTAAATTTTGTTGAATCTGTTGAGGGCAATTCAAATCTTGAAAGTTATATTGCAGGTTTATATGAATTGCTGGGCATTCCATTTACAGGAAATAATTCACTATGCCTTGGAAACTGCTTAAACAAAGTTCGAACCAAACAAATATTAAAGTCGCATGGAATTAGAACACCCCGATATTTTATTGCTGAAGTAAATCAATTCCCAAAATCATCTGAATTAAAATGTAAATTTCCAGTTATAACAAAACTTGTCCGAGAAGATGCAAGCATTGGTATTTCTGAATACTCAGTTATAAATAATTCAAAAGAATTAAAACAACAACTTGAATATCTTTTTGAAAATTATAATCAAGAAGTATTAATCGAAGAATACATTGAGGGAAGAGAATTAAATGTAGCAATTCTTGGAAATCAGATACTTCCAATTTCAGAAATTTGTTTTGATGGTCTTCCAGAAAATTTGCCCAAAATAATTACATACGAAGCTAAGTGGTCCCCTGAAAGTACTTATTACAAAAATACTGTTCCAAAATGCCCTGCTGAACTTGAAGAAAAAGTAAAATCTGAAATTGAACAAATTGCATTGAAAGCATTTGAGGCTTTAGAGTGCAGAGATTATGCCAGAGTTGATATAAGACTAAGCATAGAAAATATTCCATATGTAATAGAAGTAAATCCGAATCCGGATATTTCACCAGATGCTGGATTTATAAGGTCTGCTGCTGCAGCTGGTATCAGTTACGAAGAAGTTTTATACAAAATAACTGAATTAGCATTACAAAGACAAAATTATGATACGCAAGCTGCAATATAATGACAGAAACAAGTTAATTGAAATTATTAATTGTACAGATAATTTTAATGAAGAAGAAAAAAAAGTTGCAGTTGAATTAATTGATGAAGTTCTTTCAAATCCTGAACATGAATACTATAACATTTATGTGTACGAAAATGGAAATGAAATTGATGGATATTATTGTATTGGAAAAAGAGCTTTGACTGATGGCGTTTATGATTTATACTGGATTGTAGTAAATCCAAAAAAGCAGAATAAAGGAATAGGGAAACAATTGTTGATGCATGCAGAAGAATTTGTTAAAGAAAGAAAAGGCAGATGGATTTTAGCAGAGACTTCATCAAAAGAAAGTTACTTTGCAACAAGAAATTTTTATTTGAGAAATAACTATTCGGTTCTGGCTGAAATAAAAGATTTTTATACAATAAACGATAATCTCATAATATTTGGTAAATACTTAAAATAAATTAAAGGGCAATCATTATGGAACTCTGGCAGCAAATGATAAGGGACAGTATTCACTCGGTCGACCAGCTTGTTGAAAAATTCAACTTAGACAGAAAAGTAGCCGAAGAACTTGATGGATTCTTCCAGGCAAGGATTAATCCATATTATCTAAGCTTAATTAGATATCCGGGAGATCCAATCTGGCTTCAATGTGTTCCGGATGTAAAAGAACTGGAAGATATATCTGGCTATGAAGACCCGCTGCAAGAAGATGCAATGAGCCCTGTACCAAATATTACTCATCGTTATCCTGATAGAGCATTGTTCCTCACAACAAGTCAATGTGGTATGTATTGCCGATTCTGCACAAGAAAAAGAAAAGTAGGAAACTCCGAAAAAATATCAATGAAACAACTTGAATCTGCATTTAAGTATCTTGAAAAACATACAGAGATTAGAGATGTAATTATGTCTGGCGGCGACCCATTGATGCTTACCGATACAATGCTCGAAAAAATATTAAAGCGATTAAGACAAATACCTCATATAGAAATTATTAGACTTGGAACACGTATGCCATGTGTTCTGCCTCATAGAATAACTCCAAAACTTGTAGAGATGCTGAAAAAATATCATCCAATTTATGTTAACACTCATTTCAATCATCCATGGGAAATTACTCCAGAAAGTACAAAAGCATGTGAAATGCTTGTTGATGCAGGAATTCCAGTTAATAATCAAGCAGTATTAATGAAAGGCGTAAATGATGATGCAGAAGTTCTCAAAGAATTATTTTTAAAACTTCTTAAAATTAGAGTCAGACCTTATTATTTATTCATGGCAGATGAAACAAGAGGAGCCAATCATTTTCGCACAACTCTTGATAAAGGATTGGAAATAATGTATAAACTTCGTGGAAATATTAGCGGCTTAGCAATTCCACATTTTGTGATTGACGCTCCTGGTGGTGGAGGTAAAATCCCAGTTCTGCCTCAATACATTTTACATCGAGATGAAGATAAAATTGTGATGAGAAATTATAAAAATGAAATTTATATTTATCGTGAAGCAAAGCATGAGAAAACAGAATTAAAAGAAGATTCACATATTCCTATTGAAATTTCTAATAAGAAAAATGGAAATACAAAGAAACCAAAGAACTATAAAAACATAACTACAATTGAAATTCCACAATTAGAGACAAGCGAGAATTAGTAAAAGGGGCTGTCTAAAAAAAACAGACACCCCTTGATTTTCTTTAATTAAGTATGATTCAATTTTGATTTATAATATTTAATAAATCTTTTTCCACAGATACTGCAGGTGTTTCTACTATTCTTCCAATTTCTTTTTCATTTCTTTTTATTACAACGGTAGGAATAAGTTTAATATCATAATTACTCAAATCAATTTCACCAGCGTTTTTATTTCTATCGACACAAATTATTTTTAAGTTTTTTGAGCTAAATTTTATTGCATCTAAAATTTTGATTAATCTTGGGATTTCTCTTCTACTGTCGCTGCACCAGGTCCCCATTATTACATCAATAGTGATGTTTTCTAAATTTAGATTTTTTAATGAATCAACGACTGTGCTATCTGCATTATAACTTTCATACTCTTTTCTAAACCAGTTCGAAAAAGGTTTATATTCACTTGAATCCAAAAATACTTTCTTATCAACCAAACCGGTTAACATTGGACTGCCAGTTTTTTCATCAATCAGCAAATTACATTTTTCCTGTGCATAAATTATTTTTAAGCTGATAAGCAACAGAAGAATGATTGTTCTCAAAAAATTATTTGTTATTGAATTTGCGCACATCTAACCCCCAGAATAATTTGTTTCTTAATATTTCAAAATAACTTTTTCTTTTGGAATGGACGAGTTGTATTTTAGTTTTGCTTTTTTCAATTATTACTTCCGCAGGTGAATCATAAACATTTGAACGCTGACCATCACAACTAATGTGAACCGTTCCGTACAATGATTGTGCTTTTATAGCAATCTTTTGTTCACTCGATATTACAAGGGGTCTCATAGTTAAAGTATGAGGTGCAATTGGACTTAATGTAATAACATTTGACTTTGGAGTAATGATTGGACCCCCTGTTGAGAGTGAATAACCAGTCGAACCTGTTGGCGTTGCAATAATAATTCCATCAGCAGAAAATGTTGATACATATTCATTATCTATTTCAATAGATAATTCAATCATCTTGGGCCAAGAACCTTTATCTATAACTATATCATTCACTGCAAAAAATTCCTCTTTGTTATTAATGGTACCTATTAATGCTATTCTTTCTTCAATAGTGTAATCATTTGAAATTAATTCTGGTATAAATTCTTTGAAACTTTCTATATCAAATTCTGCAAGAAATCCTAACTTACCCAGATTCACACCGATAATTGGTTTACCTGTATTTCTAATTTCATAAGCTGTATTTAACATTGTTCCATCACCACCAATCGAAATTACCATGTCCGATACATTAATCAATTCATTTAATGAAACATATTTACAGTCATTCAATCTTGGAGTGAATTCATTTTTCTTTTTCAATAATGAATCACAAATAAAAAACTTGAGATTGTTTTCCCGAAGTTCTTCAACAATTGTATCAACCACTTTCAATATTTCCGATTTAGTAACATTTGGTATTATGCCGAGTATCATTTCTTTACCATTTATTTATTTTAATTTCCCATGCTTTACAATATTTTGTAAAAACATAAAATGAAGAAAATATTGATAAAATTAATCCATGCAATCCATCCAAAAAGCCAAGTTTCAAAATATACATTTTGAAAAAAAGAAAAATTGGTCTAAACAAAATATCAATTAATGTAACTTTTTTATTGTTAGAGATAATTTCTTCTGCAGCAAGTGATGTATAGATATTCAATTTATTCAAATAATGTTCTATTGATGGGTCTGTGTAATGATTTAATGGATTTTTGAAATAACCAGATTTACCATCAACAATTAGATTTTCATGAACTGCTTTGTTATTAAAATGTGCATTTTTTTTGTTGAACAATCTTAACACATAATCAGGATACCAGCCGCAATGTTTAATCCATTTGCCCAGGAAATAAGCACGTCGTGGAATATAATATGAATCATAATATGGATTTGAATTCTTAAATGCATGTAATTCTTCAGCAAGTTCTTTTGTTATTTCTTCATCAGCATCAATCCACAAAACCCAGTCATGATTTGTCTTGGTAAGTGCATAGTTTTTTGTTTGTGCATAACCTTTCCATTCAACAATTTCACATTTTACATTGGGAAATGAAGAAGCAATTTGAAATGTTTTATCTGTTGTACGAGAATCTATCATTACAATAATATCATCAATAATATTTTGCTGGCTTTCAATGCATCTTTTAATGTTTTTTTCTTCGTCTTTTGCAATTATTATTGATGATAATTTCACTTTCACTTCTAAATTTTTTATGAATTAATGTCTTTGAATTGAAGCTCATATAATTTTTTATAAATGCCATCTTCTTCATAAATCAAATCTTGATGTTTTCCATCCTGCACAATTTTTCCTCTTTCAATTACAAGAATTCTATCTGCATTCCTTATTGTGCTTAGCCTGTGAGCAATGACAAAAACAGTTCTATCCTGCATAAGTCTTTCAATTGCTTCCTGAACGAGAACCTCTGACTCATTATCAAGTGCAGATGTTGCTTCATCAAGAATCATTATTGGAGGATTTTTCAGTAATGCTCTTGCAATTGCAATTCGTTGACGCTGTCCACCTGAAAGTTTTGTTCCTTTCTCGCCAATAATTGTGTCATATTTTTGCGGAAGTTCCATTATGAAATTATGTGCATTTGCAGCTTTTGCTGCTTCAATAATTTTTTCATCTGAACAATCAGTCAAACCATAGGCAATGTTATTTCTAACAGATTCATTAAATAGAACCGTTTCTTGAGTAACAATTCCCATTAGTTTTCTTAAATCTTCTAAACGAATATTTTTTATATCAATTCCATCAAGTAAAATTCTGCCTTCTGTTGGGTCATAAAATCTTGGGATTAAATCGACAAGTGTAGTTTTACCTGAACCGCTGCTTCCAACAAGTGCAATTATCTTTCCTTTTTCCACTTTAAAGTTTATATCCTTTAAAACATAATCATCGGAATCATCATACTTGAAATAAACATGTTCAAACTCAATTGAGTCATTAAAGTCATTAATCGAAATTGGGTTTTCAACATTTTTAATATTTGGTTCAGTATCAAGTATTTCAAAAATTCTATCTGCAGCAGCACTTGATTCCTGAATACGATTGTTAACGCTGCTGAGTTCTTTTATTGGCGGCATTAGTTGAAATATTGCAAATAAAAATCCAATAAATTGACTTGCAGTAATTGACTTTTCTACCAGAACAAGTTGTGCTCCAAAATAAATAATTACTACTCCGACAATTACACTCAAAAATTCTGTAGTTGGACTTGCAATGTTTCTTATGCGTGTAATTCTAAGAGAAAGCTTAAAAAAGTTTTGTGTTTCATTAAAAAATTTCTTGTTCTCATATTCTTCCATTCCAAATGCCTTTACGATTTTAACACCAGTAATAGTTTCATGAAGCCGATTAGTCAAATCTGCCATCTTTGCTTGCAATAAACCACTCTGCTTTCTTAAAATTAATCCAATGTAACTAATTATTACCAAAGAAAATGGAAGAACTACAAGTGAGAATAAAGTCAACCGCCAGCTGATTGCAATTGCGATACCAAGAAATACAATTATTTTAAGAGGTTCTCTGATTAAATTTAGAAAGACTGCAGATACACTCGAGTTAACTGCATTTACATCATTCATTATTCTTGAGATTAAATTACCTGTTCTTTCATTCTTAAAAAAACTCATTGGAAGTTTATGCAGATGCTGATAAGCTTCATTTCTTAAATTGCGAATCATTCCTTGTTCAACATGAGCAAGAAAATATGCCTGCAGATATCCAAAAAGATTTTTGCCTAAAAATGCAATTACGATTAAGAAACAAATTTTGAATAATATTTCAGATGTAGAACCACTAAAAATAAATTCTTTGAAACTCGATGTTAATTCATTAATAAATTGAGAAATCCAGTTGTCTGTTTTGTTCTGAATTACATTAAGATTTTGAACTGAATTTCCTGAGCCTACACCTTTTTGCTGGAAAAGTGTATCAAGCAAGGGTATTGACAAATAAATTGATGCACCATCAAGCAATGCTGAAAAAATTGTAAAAATTATTGAAGCAGCAAGATATTTCCAGAATGGCTTGATATAACTTATAATTCTCAAATATGTTTTCATAACTCACAAATTATTTATTCCGCAACCGTCATAAAATTGAATTCGATGATAAATTGCATCATTATTCAAATTATAAATTCCTATTTGTCTAATCCCGTTATTTTGTTCATCAAAAAATAGGAAGTTTCCATGAACTAATAAATTCTGGTCTTCAGGACCATAATAATTTTTTTTAACCTGCATAACATTTGCATCAATTATTAATAATTCACTTTGATTTGTTTTATTTAATCTTATAATCATAAAACAAAATTTTTCGTCATCATTCCAGATTATATTTTTTATTACTCCTTCATATTCATAAAGAAGAATTTCTGAATTTTTAGTTACATCCCGAAGATAAATATAACTTTTTCCATTTTCTTTAATATTTCTTATTTGATATTTTCCTTTTGGAGAAATTACAGCAAGCTTTAATACCGGTGGTTTTGGAAAACCATCTTTTAATATTTGAAATTCTCTTTTCTTTATTTCTGTAAGTTGTCCATTACTATCAAATGAAAAAATATTTTGAATAATGATTTCTGGTTTTATTGAATCAGAAAATGTCAGATTAACTTTGAAAGTATCTTGAGTTTCCCAATAAGTGTATAATTGAATTGCATCGCCAAAATAATAGACCTCGTCAATTTTATTTGTTTCTAAATCAAATAAGTACAATCGAACATCTTTAATATCAGGGAAAGCCCCAAGTTTTTTGTAACTTAATGCTGTAGTAACAAAAGCTTTGCTTCTATTTTGAAAATGATTGATTGTTAGTACTTTTCTTCCCCAGCGGCTCCATAATGGTTTTATTTGTTTTGTAATTAAATTAAAATTATAAAGTGATGGTCTTCCAGAATAATTTGCAACAAATAAAATATTTGCAAATTGGTCATTAACAAAATCATCATTGTGAAAAATTTTATAATTTTTAATCGAATAGTCATTGAGAAGTTGATATGCTCTCTTTCCCGCATTGAATGAATTAGTATAATTGCCATATAGAATCAGATACCTCTTAGATGATAAATTTTTTATTGTAATGCTATCTGATAAATCTTTGTTTAATTTATCTCTATAATTGTAGGCATCGCTAAGGGATGAGAATTCCGCAAGACATATAGAGTATGAGTAATTTAATTCATCATTAATTTTTGTTTTAGTGCAGCTTAATAAAATTAATAATGAAAATAAAATTAAAATATTTTTTATGTGTGATTTCAATTTATTAACCACGCGGATGATGGTCTCGATGAACCTGTTTAATATATTCTCTATCTATGTGAGTATAGATTTGAGTTGTTGAAATATCTGCATGTCCCAGCATTTCCTGAACTGCTCTTA